>NZ_RHQO01000048.1:0-34701 GCF_003935475.1 Pseudomonas sp. p99-361
CGCGGGCGGCGCTCGCTCTAACAGGCGCTGCCATACCTTGTGGCAAACACCTGTCAGCCCTGACGCGATCCCTGTGGGAGCTGGCTTGCCGGCGATAGGGCCAGTGCAGGCCAGCGAAAAAGCGTCAGGCCACCTCGGCCCCATCATCCGGCCAATGCGGCTCGTTGGCCCCAGGCGGTGTCAGCGGTGGCAGCCCATATGCTGCCCGGGCGGCGTCACAACTGGGGTTGTGCACCCCACCCTCCCACGACGCCTCGAACTCACGGCACGGGCTGGAGCGGTTGGCATAAATGGTACAGGCCACCTCTTTGCCGACCTCGCCCTGCAGAGCGATACAGCGGCACGGCTTGGCATCGGTGCCGATCATGGCCACACGGGTAGGGTTGACCTGCACCACAAGGTCATCCGGGACAACGCCCCCGGCAGACTGGCATTCGCCCCAGAAGAAAGACACACGGAAGTACCCGCAGCAGGCGCCGCAGTCAAGGCAAGGGTTGTATTCGGACATGATGGCACGGAGGGAAGGTTGTTGTTATCGGGTCTGGCCCGCGGCGCCATTCTCAGTCCAAGCAGGGGCGGCTGGATAGAGGGGCAATGCAAAAAAAATTGCCGCTGATCCGGCCGCCTGGCAACGCTAGCAGATGGCTTTGTAAGTGTCGGCGTCCCAGCGCTGCAAGGCCAGGCCCGTACTGGGTTCGTAGGCTGCACCCTGCACCTCGCTGAAGCGCATGGGCGCTTGGCCACAGTGCACCAGGCGGTCGTCCTTCTCACCCTCGGTGAGCACGGTATAGGACGCCTTTCGCATGGCCTGGTACTGGTCGTCTGCCGCCGCCATTTGCTGGTGATACTGCATCAGCTGGCTGTCGGTCAACGCCAGGCGCTTGCCCAACTGCACACCCCAGCGGGCCAGGCAGACTTCGGCAAAGTGGCGAACGATCAACCCCGGCTCAGCCAACACCTTGCCCGCGCCCGCGCCGTCAAGCGATGCGTTGCCTACCAGCGTGGCGTGCCGGCCAGGCATTGGATAGATGCAGATGCGTGTAGTGCTCGCTACGGCAGGAACCACGCAGGCAAACCCTTTGGAACGCTCATCCCGTGAATAGAACCCCACGTACTCCTTCACATTGCCGGTCAGGCTGACCCGCTGCTGCTGCACATTGCCAACGCCCGGTACCGGGTCGATGGCAAAGATGTTCACCGGTATGTCGCGCAGTACAGGGTCTTGTGCCATGGCATTGGCCAGCATGTGGCAGCTGATCCCTCCCCTGCTCCAGCCCACCAGGTTGACCTGGGTCGGCAGGCGCGGCTTGCGGAACATGCTGATGATGCCCTCCTGCAATTGCTGCGGTGTGGGGTGGCGGGCGCCGTAGCTGTAGTTGCGCCAGAACCATGAGGCCGCAGACCCGGCATCTGGTATCGGCACCCCGGCTTGCTTCAGCCGCTCGTATTCTTCCTTGCTCAGTTCGTTGCGCTGCCAGTTGCTTTCGCCTTTGATCACCTGCAGCACGTGGTTGACGTTTTCCTCCCAGCCGCGGCCAAACAGCTGCCCGGTCCAGTTGTAATAGCCACCAGGTTCCACGAACAGGTTGTCATCCTGAAGGTTGCCGCTGCCTGGACCATCCACAGCAATCCAATGGGCGAACTCGTGGCCCTGCTCGTTGCTGGCCAGGGTCGAAACCAGCTCGCCGTTCCAGAAGTTGGGGTTGGCGTGGTCGAAGCGGTGCGAGCCGGTGCCGCAGAAATAGGCGGTGAAGACACTCATGGGGGGATCCCTTCGGTGAGAAATGAGTGCCGAAGGTAGGTTGGCTGAGGGTTGGAATGCAGGCGGAAAGCTCGCCCGGCTGAAGACCCTGGGGCTGCTTTGCAGCCCTTTCGCGACGCAAGGCCGCTCCCACCGGTACAGCGCAGCTTTCGGATGCTGCGTGGTCACTGTGGGAGCGGCCTTGGGTCGCGATGGCCTTACTTGCGGACCAGCCCGTCAGCCCGGAACATCTGCCGGATGCCGCGGATGGCCTGGCGAATGCGGTCCTGGTTCTCGATCAGGGCAAAGCGCACATGATCATCGCCGTAATCACCAAAACCGATGCCCGGCGACACGCATACCTTGGCTTCGGCCAGCAGCTTCTTGGAAAACTCCAGCGACCCCAAGTGTGCATACGCCGGCGGGATTTTCGCCCAGACGTACATCGACGCCTTGGGGTTCTCGACCATCCAGCCCAGCTCGTGCAGGCCCTTGACCAGCAGGTTGCGGCGCTGGCGGTACTGCTCGGCAATGTCGCGCACGCACTGCTGGTCGCCTTCCAGGGCAGCGATGGCCGCCACCTGCAGCGGGGTGAAGGTGCCGTAGTCGTGGTAGCTCTTGATCCGCGCCAGCGCATTGACCAGCTCGGGGTTGCCGACCATGAAGCCAATGCGCCAACCCGCCATGTTGTAGCTTTTGGACAGGGTGAAGAACTCTACCGCAATGTCCTTGGCGCCCGGCACCTGCATGATCGACGGGGCTTTCCAGCCGTCATAGACGATGTCGGCATAGGCCAGGTCATGCACCACCAGCACTCCATACTGCTTGGCCAGTGCCACCACACGCTCGAAGAAGTCCAGCTCTACGCACTGCGCGGTGGGGTTGGACGGGAAGCCAAGGATCATCATCTTCGGCTTGGGTATCGACTCGCGAATGGCGCGCTCAAGCTCGTTGAAGAAGTCCACTCCCGGCACCAGCGGCACGGAGCGCACCTGGGCGCCGGCGATCACCGCGCCGTAGATGTGGATCGGGTAGCTGGGGTTGGGCACCAGCACGGTGTCGCCCTGGTCGAGGGTGGCGAGCATCAGGTGCGCCAGGCCTTCCTTCGAACCGATGGTGACAATGGCTTCGCTCTCCGGGTCGATGTCGACTTCGTAGCGTTCCTTGTACCAGTTGGCGATGGCCCGGCGCAGGCGCGGAATACCGCGCGAGGTGGAATAGCCGTGGGTGTCTTCACGCTGGGCAACCTGCACCAGCTTCTCGACAATGTGCGGCGGCGTGGCGCCATCGGGGTTACCCATGCTCAGGTCGATGATGTCCTCGCCACGGCGGCGGGCAGCCATCTTGAGCTCGGCAGTGATGTTGAAGACGTAAGGGGGGAGACGATCGATGCGCGCAAAGCGGCGCGGCGAACCTGGGTTGGCCATGGTTTCCTCTGAGAACGTAAGCGCCCGGAACCGTCCGAGCGACGCTGGCCGATATGGCGGCCTGGATCAGAAGATAGTGCCGAGACAGGATACCTGTAAAGGACAAAATCCTGTTTTTTTAGATCTTTTCAGAAGTATTTTTTGAAAATACAGGATTTATGTTTCCCTGCGCTGGCCTCTTCGCGGGCTCGCCCGCTCCCACAGGGTTACCCGCAGCCCCTGGGCCTGCGCCGTGGCCGGCACAGGAAAACACCCATAAAAAAACCCCGGCACATGGCCGGGGTTTTCGTGAAACAGGCAGCTATTTCAGCGTGCGTATGTCATCAGCACGTCCGCAGCAGTTTGGCTGTCCACACCCATCATCACGCTCAGGGCAGTGACGGTGAGGATGGAGAAGCCGAACACCTTGCGCGCCCACTTGCTGTCGTCCTCGGCCTTGTAGCCACCCCAGGCCATGTACAGCCAGTACAGGCCCATGGCAGCTGCCACGGCCAGGTAGCCGAGGCCTGCGTAACCGCCGAGGGTGAGCATCAAGGTAGCAAGCACGAAAGCCAGTACGTACAGCACGATCTGCTTCTTCGCCGCCAGAATGCCGCGCGCCACCGGCAGCACCGGAATGTTGGCAGCGCTGTAATCCTTGAAGCGGAAGATGGCAATGGCAAAGCTGTGCGGCATTTGCCACAGGCTGAACATCACCAGCAGGGTTACCGCAGCCAGGTCGAAGCTGTTGCTCACGGCGCAGTAGCCGATCACCGGGGGCATGGCACCCGACAGGCTGCCGACCAAGGTGCCGTGCACCGACTTGCGCTTCAGCCACAGGCTGTAGAAGCCGACGTAGACGACGAACCCTACTGCTGCGCAGAACGCCGACAGCGGGTTGGCCTGGACATACAGCAGGCTGAAACCCGCCACCCCAAGCAGGGTGGCGTAGATCAGCGCGAGGGGCAGCGACATGCCGCCCTGAACCATCACGCGGTTCTTGGTGCGCTCCATCTTGTGGTCGATGTCACGGTCGATGCAGTTGTTGAACACGCACCCGGACGCCACCACCAGCGAAGTACCGATCACCGCCGCCAGGAACAGGGCGAAATCCACATGGCCCTTCGAGGCAAGGAAGAAACCGCCTGCCACGGAAAGCACGTTACCGAAAATGATCCCCGGTTTGGTGATTTGGATAAAGTGCTTAACGGACATGCAGTCTTACCTCACTTGGCCAGCATTTCGAAGTGGATGCTGAACATGATCCACAGCGACAGGCCGACCAGCAGTGCGATCACCAGCGTGGTGAACAGGAACGTCGATACGTTGTTGCGTTGCTCTTTCGAGCGGTCCATGTGCAGGAAGTACACCAGGTGCACAACCACCTGGATCACGGCCATGGCAACGATGATCAGAACGGTCAGGTTCTTCGGCAGGCTGGCGGTCATGGCCAGGCCGAACGGGATCGCGGTCAGGATGATCGACAGTACGAAACCGATCATGTACGACTTGACGCTGCCGTGATTACCTTCGTGATGAGTGTCGTGTGCGTTAGCCATTACAGAACCCCCAGCAGGTAAACGACGGTGAATACGCAGATCCAGACCACGTCCAGGAAGTGCCAGAACAGGCTCAGGCAGCTCATGCGGGTCTTGGCGGTCGGCGTGATGCCGTGCTTGTTGATCTGGTACATCATGATTGCCATCCAGATCAGACCAGCAGTCACGTGCAGGCCGTGGGTACCTACCAGGGCAAAGAAGCCCGACAGGAAGCCACTGCGCTGCGGGCCGAAGCCCTCGCCGATCAGGTGATGGAATTCATAGATTTCCATCGCGATGAAGCCTGCACCGAACAGGAAGGTCACAGCCAACCAGCCCAGCACACCTGCTTTCTTGCCATCGAACATCTTCAGCATGGCGAAGCCGAAGGTGATCGAGGACAGCAGCAGGAACAGCGTTTCAACAGCTACGAAGTCGAGCTGGAAGATGTCGTGACCCGACGGGCCGCCGGCAAAACTGCCGGACAGCACCGCGTAGGTGGCGAAGAGCGACGCAAACAGGATGCAGTCGGTCATCAGGTACAGCCAGAAACCCAGTACGGTCATCTGGCCCGAGTCGTGGTGGTGGTCGTCATGCCCATGGTCGTGACCATGAGCTGCGCCGCCGTGCATTACTTGACTGGACATTGATTACACCCGCTCAAACGATTCGACACGTGCGCCGGCAGGCAGAGCACCTGCTTTGGCCAGCGCTTTCATACGCTCGCCTTCGATGCGCGCCACTTCTTCGGCCGGAACCATGTAGCCCTGGTCGTCACGTGCAGCGTGGCGAACGAAGACCGCGATGGTTGCAACCAGGCTCGCGCCCACCAGCCACCAGATGTGCCAGATGAAAGCGAAGCCGAAGACGGTCAGGAACAGGCCCATGAACAGACCGGTAGCAGTGTTGCTCGGCATGTGGATGGCTTCGTACTTGGCCGGAACCTTGTACGCAACGCCTTCTTCCTTGGCTTCGTGCCAGCAATCCAGGCCAACTTTCTCAGGCATGTGAGCGAAGTTGTAGAACGGAGGTGGCGAAGAAGTCGACCATTCCAGGGTACGGCCGCCCCATGGGTCGCCGGTCACGTCCAGGTTCTGGTTGCGGTCGCGGACCGAAACGTACAGCTGGATCAGCTGGCAAGCGATACCGAACAGGATCAGCACGGCGCCGACAACGGCTACGTACAGGTAGGGTTCCCACAGTGGGTTGTCGGAGTGGTTCAGACGACGGGTCATGCCCATGAAGCCCAGGGCGTACAGCGGCATGAACGCAACGTAGAAGCCCGACAGCCAGAACCAGAAGGCAGCTTTGCCCCACTTCTCGTTCAGGGTGAAGCCGAAGGCTTTCGGGAACCAGAAGGCGAAGCCGGCGATGTAGCCGAATACCGCGCCACCGATGATCACGTTGTGGAAGTGCGCAATAACGAACAGGCTGTTGTGCAGAACGAAGTCGGCACCTGGAACGGCCAGCAGTACGCCGGTCATGCCACCGATGGAGAAGGTGACCATGAAGCCCAGGGTCCAGAGCATCGGCGGGGTGAAGCGCACGCGGCCCTGGTACATGGTGAACAGCCAGTTGAACAGCTTCACACCGGTCGGGATGGAGATCAGCATCGTCGCCAGGCCGAAGAAGGTGTTGACGCTGGCGCCGGCACCCATGGTGAAGAAGTGGTGCAGCCATACCGCAAAGCCAAGGATGGCGATCGCGCCCGATGCGTAGATCATCGAGTGGTGGCCGAACAGGCGTTTGCCCGAGAACGTCGAAGTCACTTCCGAGAACACGCCGAAGGCCGGCAGGATCAGGATGTAAACCTCAGGGTGGCCCCACGCCCAGAACAGGTTGACGTACATCATCGGGTTCCCACCAAGCTCGTTGGTGAAAATGTGGAAGTCCAGATAACGGTCAACAGTCAGCAGCGCAAGTGCAGCAGTCAGGATCGGGAACGATGCAACGATCAGGACGTTGGCCCAGGTGCAGGTCCAGGTGAAGATCGGCATGTCCATCAGCTTCATGCCAGGTGCGCGCATCTTCATCACGGTGACGAGGAAGTTCACGCCGGTAAGCGTCGTACCCAATCCGGATAGCTGTAGCGCCCAGATATAGTAATCGACACCTACTCCAGGGCTGTACTGGATGCCTGCGAGCGGCGGATAGGCAACCCAGCCGGTCTTGGCGAATTCACCAACGCCCAGCGAGATGTTGACCAGCAGCACGCCTGCCAGCAGCAGGTAGAAGCTCAGGGAGTTCAGGAACGGGAAGGCAACGTCACGTGCACCGATCTGCAGAGGAACCGCCAGGTTCATCAGGCCGGTGAAGAACGGCATCGCCATGAAGATGATCATGATCACACCGTGGGCGGTGAAGATCTGGTCATAGTGTTCAGGCGGCAGGTAGCCTTCGGAGCCACCGGTTGCGGCAGCCAGCTGGGTACGCATCATGATGGCGTCGGCAAAGCCGCGCAGCAGCATGACCATCGCGACGATGATGTACATCACGCCGATCTTTTTGTGGTCGACAGTAGTCAGCCACTCGCTCCACAAGTAGGTCCACTTGCGGAAATAGGTGATAAGACCGACGACAGCGATACCGCCGAGCGCGATCATGGCAAGCGTCACCATGACTATCGGCTCGTGATAGGGTATCGCCTCCAGGCTTAATTTACCGAACATCTCTTACTCCTCTGCACCGGCAGCTGGTTGCATACTCGATTCCACACCCTTGGTTGTGGCCAGATCTTTGCTGCCAGCTTCTTCGTGGCTACGGCCGCGGTTCATGCCTTCGTACTTGTCTACGATCAGCTGGAACTGCTCTGGCGATGCCTCGCTATACAGCGCGACTGGGTTGTTTTCGCTTGGTTTGGCCAAGGCGTCGTATTCGGCCTTGTCCAGCTTCTTCGGCGACTGCTTGACCTCGGCGACCCACTTGTCGAAGTCTTCCTGGGAAGTGGCAGTAGCCTTGAATTTCATGCCGGTGAAGCCAGCACCGCTGTAGTTGGCGCTGATACCGTCGAATTCGCCGTTTTCGTTGGCGATCAGGTGCAGCTTGGTGGTCATGCCGGCCATGGCGTAGATCTGGCCGCCCAGGCCCGGGATGAAGAACGAGTTCATCACGGCGTCGGAGGTGACGCGGAAGTTGACCGGGGTGTTAGCCGGGAAGACGATCTTGTTGACCGTGGCAATGCCCTGCTCCGGGTAGATGAACAGCCACTTCCAGTCCAGCGCGACCACGTCGATCTGTACCGGCTTGACGTCGGAGTCCAGCGGACGGTACGGATCCAGCTTGTGGGTGGACTTGTAGGTGACGTAACCCAGGGCGATGATGATCAGGATCGGGATGATCCACACCGCGGCCTCGATCTTGGTCGAGTGCGACCAGTCAGGGGTGTAGGTGGCAGCCTTGTTGGAAGCACGGTACTTCCAGGCGAACGCAAGGGTCATGATGATGACGGGCACCACCACCAGCAGCATCAGCCCGGTAGCGATCAGGATCAGGTTCTTTTGCTCAATGCCGACCTGGCCCTTCGGGTCGAGCAGGGTCCAGTTGCACCCACTGAGTAAAAGCATGCCTAAAAAGGGCAATATGCCAAACAGTCTGGGGTAACGCTTTTTACTCATCTCACGACCTCTAGATCAGCTTGCTTCAATGCAATTTGTGTTTTGGTAGCCAACACTTCGTCCTGCCAAGTGAGGCATGTCGCGCCCGTACTCGCTCCTGCCTGGGTCTGACTGCAGGACCTTGGCTCAAGCGGGTTAGCGGTGCTTTTGGTTTCGTAGGCAACAGGCCTGTACTTCAGACCAAGTCCATTTGGTGCGGGAAAACGCGGAGGGGGGTCCGCCCGGTATCGCCGTTGGGCGAAACTTGACGAAGTCAGCAAAAAGAAGCGCTGGGGCTTCCTTCAATCCTGCGACTCGCAAGCAGTGCCGAACGGGAATTGGGGGCGATTGTAGTTAGGTCGCCAACCCTTGACTATGACTTATTGAGCAACAGTCTTTTACAGAATCTGCAACAATGGCGACTGATTATTCAACTTCGCGACAGTTTGTCGCACCCCGCTTGCCAGGCCTCAAAGCCGCATTCTGCAAGGCTTTGAGATTGATCCAGATCAAGCGGGCGGCAACTTTTCCCTGTTCTCGCGGGCTGTAAAAGACCCCACACAAATCGGGACTTTTGTCTAAGCCTGGCGGCGGTTTCGGTAGATGCCGAGCGGCACCAGCACAGCGGTCAGAACGAAGGCAACCAGCGCCCATTGCGCCAGCGACAAACCGAGGATCGGTGGGTATGGCGTGCTGCAGAAGCCGTCGACCTGGAATGCCAAGGGCCACAGCTTGGCCAGCGGCAGGTCATCGACGATCGGCTGGAGCGTATCGATACCACAACTGACCATCGGGTTGGCGAGTATATACACATGGTTGCCAGCCGCAATCATTCCGCCAATGGCACTGAGCACGACCAGGGCCTCGAAGAAGGTCAGGCTACGGCGCCCGGGCATGGCCGCCGCGATGAACGCGAACACGGCAATGAACAGCAGTGCGTAGCGCTGCAGGATGCACAACGGGCACGGCGCCTCGCCCAGTACCACCTGCATGTAGAGCGCGCCGCCGATCAGCGAAATGCAGATCAGGCCCAGCAGCACCAGAAAGCGCCGTTCCCGATTCAGGCGCGATGTTTGTTCGTTCATTACCGGTTCCTTCGATGGAAAGTGGCAGCGTGGTCCGCCTGCCCTGGCGCAAGTCTACACGCTGAGCGGGGCCTGTGAGCGTGCCGAGGAAGCGGCGTGATAGCACTGCGCAGGGCTATCCGGTGTGGCTGAGACCGGCCAGAACGAGGTCGGTTCAACGGCGGGCGGCAAAAAACCAGTGCCCGGGCGCCGCGCAGGGGCAAGCCCCTCGACACCCGGAAGTGAAGGATACCGTGATTAAAGGATGATTAAGAATGAAAGCGGCGCTGGTGCTTTCATCTTTCCTTTATATATAGGCACAAAGGTGTGATGCGTGGCATGCCGCTGGAAATGCATAAGCCTGGACCGGCCCTATCGCCGGCAAGCCGGCGATAGGGCCGGTACGGCCACTACATCACTCCAGCGCCGCCGCCGGCCCGAAGAACTCGTAGCGGCTCTGCTGTTCCGGCACGCCCAGGCCCTTGAGCTGGCGCTTGACCGCCGCCATGAAGCCCTTCGGCCCAAGGAAGTACGCATCCACGTCCCGTTCACGCGGCAGCCACTCGGCCAGCAGGTCTTCGCTCAGCACGCCCACGGCATTGGCCGCACCACCATCCGCCTCGGCATAGCAGTAGAAGCGCTTGAGCTGCGGGTGGCGCGCCGCCAGGCCATCGATCCAGTCACGGAAGGCATGCACCGCACCATTGCGTGCGCAGTGAATGAAATGCACCTGACGCCCGGTGTGCAGGGCGGCCTGCAGCATCGCCAGGGTCGGGGTAATGCCCACACCGCCGCTGATCAGTACCAGCGGCTTGGCACTGGCTGTCAGGGTGAAGTCACCTGCTGGCGGGAACAGTTGCAGGGTATCGCCAACCTGCAACTGGTCATGCAGGTAGTTGGACACCTTGCCGCCCGCCTCGCGCTTGACGCTGATGCGGTACTCCTTGCCGTCGCACAACGCCGACAGCGAATAGTTGCGGCGCTGTTCGGCACCGTCGATGTTCAGTTTCAGGCCAATGTACTGCCCGGGCTCGGCCTTGAGCACCGGTTTGCCGTCTACAGGGGCGAAGTAGAACGAAACGATTTCGCTGCTTTCCTGTTCGCGGCGCACCAGGCGGAACTCGCGGGTCCCGCGCCAGCCACCTTCGGCCGCTTCCTTTTGCTGGTAAAGGTTTTCTTCGGCACCGATCAGGATGTCGGCCAACTGACCATAGGCAGCGCCCCAAGCCTCGATCACCGCCGGGGTGGCAATGTCCTTGCCCAGCACTTCCTCGATGGCGCGCAGCAGGCAACTGCCGACGATCGGGTAGTGCTCCGGCAGAATCTGCAGGGCGACGTGCTTGTTGATGATCTGCCCGACCAGGCCGCCCAGTTGCTCCAGCTGGTCGATGTGGCGGGCATACATCAGCACCCCGTTGGCCAGTGCGCGCGGCTGGTCGCCGCTGGCCTGGTGGGCCTGGTTGAACAGCGGACGCACCTCGGGGTACTCGCTGAGCATCATCTTGTAGAAGTGAGTGGTCAGCGCTTCCCCGCCGCTTTCCAGCAGTGGGACGGTGGCCTTGATGATCGCACGTTGGTCGGCATTGAGCATTGCGGTGACTCCTGGGCCTAGGGCTTCAAATGATGCCTAGGTCATTACACCAATCGTGCCAACTTAAGTTTCCAACGAAATCAACCACTTGAGGCTTACCATGTCAAAAAGACCCAGCACGCCGTATAGTCATAAAGACCTACTGGAGTCCATATGACCACAAAGCCTTTGCTCACCACGTTGCTGCCACTGGTCAGTGACCTGTCCCGCGAACTGCCCGACCAGGAGCGCTATCGCCGCCTGTTGCAGGCCATGCGCAGCCTGCTGCCATGCGATGCCGCCGCGCTGCTGCGCCTGGACGGCGAATGGCTGGTACCGCTGGCCGTGGACGGGCTGAGCCCCGATACCCTCGGCCGGCGGTTCCGGGTGAGCGAACACCCGCGCTTCCAGATCCTGCTCAGCCGCCCCGAGCCCACCCGCTTCGCCAGCGATTCCGAGCTGCCCGACCCCTATGATGGCCTGGTGACCGCCGTCGCGGCCTCGCTCGAAGTTCACGACTGCATGGGCTGCCCGTTGATGGTCGATGAGCGCCCATGGGGCCTGGTCACCCTCGATGCGCTGACCCCGGGGCAGTTCCAGAGCCTGGAGCTGGACGCCCTGCAAGCTTTCGCCAGCCTGGCCGCCGCGACCGTAACCGTGGCCGAGCGTATTCAACACTTGGCCCTGCGCGCCGAAGACGAACATCACCGCGCCGAAATCTACCGCCAGGCCAGTGGCCAGCACCAGGAGCTGATCGGCCAAAGCCCGGCCCACAAACGCTTGGTGGAAGAGATCCGCCTGGTCGGTGGCAGCGACCTGACGGTACTGATCACCGGCGAAACCGGTGTTGGCAAGGAGTTGGTGGCGCAGGCCCTGCACCAGGCCAGTAGCCGCGCCAACCAGCCGCTGGTCAGCCTCAATTGCGCAGCCCTGCCGGACACCCTGGTGGAAAGTGAGCTGTTCGGCCATGTGCGCGGGGCCTTCACCGGCGCGCACGGCGAGCGCCGCGGCAAGTTTGAACTGGCCAACGGCGGCACGCTGTTCCTCGACGAAGTCGGCGAACTGCCGCTGACCGTGCAGGCCAAGCTGCTGCGCGTTTTGCAAAGCGGTCAGTTGCAACGCCTGGGGTCGGACCGCGAGCACCGCGTGGACGTGCGCCTGATCGCCGCCACCAACCGTGACCTGGCGGCCGAAGTGCGCAACGGCAACTTCCGCGCCGACTTCTATCACCGCCTCAGCGTGTACCCGCTGCAGGTACCGCCACTGCGCGAACGTGGGCGTGATGTGCTGCTATTGGCCGGCTACTTCCTCGAACAGAACCGTTCGCGCCTGGGCCTGAACAGCCTGCGCCTGAGCAGTGAGGCCCAGGCCGCGCTGCTGGCGTATGCATGGCCTGGCAACGTGCGCGAACTGGAACACCTGATCGGCCGTTCAGCGCTCAAGGCGCTGGGCCAACACCCCGACCGGCCACGTATCCTGACCCTTGAGGCCAGCGACCTGGACGTGCGTACAACGGCACCGGCGGCCGCAGCCACGCCCCTCCCTGCCCCGCCGCTGTCGGTAGCCAACCTGCCCGAAGGTGGCCTGCGCGAGGCCGTCGACAGCTACCAGCGCCAGGTGATCGAAGCGTGCCTGCAACGGCATCAGGACAACTGGGCGGCAGCGGCGCGCGAGCTGGGTCTGGACCGTGCCAACCTCAGCCGATTGGCCCGTCGGCTGGGGCTTCGCTGAGGTTTATCTACAAAAGGATTAACCCAGAAAGCCATCTGGTTGCTTCCCGCCTGGCTGCTATATCTCCCTAACCACCCCACTCTCGGCTGCCTGGTCGAGGCTGTGCGTAACACCCCTGCACAGGTCCTGTTACTGCGGTTGTAGCCCGATAACGGGCTGGGGGATCCGGACACCAGCAGGGAGCATCCATGGACAACATCGTCGTCGCCGATAAGCAAACTGAAGTCGCCACTCAGAGCGCCTGGGGCAATATCAATCTCAAAGGGCCAGGCGTCGTGCAGATGCCCGTGGCTCCCGATCAGCTGGCCACCGTCACCCAGCGCGGGCAGGACTTGGTCCTCACCCTGAAGTCCGGGGAAAAAATCACCATCGGCAATTTCTTCGCAGTGGACCAGGCCGGTGTCGGCAGCGACATTGTCTTCGTTGGCGAGGACGGCACCCTGTGGCACGCCCAGTACAATGCGGCGGCATTCGAGGGCTTCACCTTCGAAGACGTAAACTCCCTGGATGAGCTGGTTGCAGGCCTGGGTACCGCTGGCAGCGCCATGCCTACCTGGGCGATTGCCGGGCTCAGCCTGCTCGGTGCCGGCGGTGCGGCGGCGGCGGCCGGCAGCGGGGGTGGCGGTGGCGGGGGTGGCGCCGACCCGGACACCACCCCACCGGCCACGCCCATCGACCTGTTGGTATCGCCCGATGGCCTGCGCCTGACCGGCCGTGCCGAAGCCGGCTCGACGGTAACCGTACGCGGGGCCGACGGCGCAGTGCTGGGCACTGCCGTAGCCGGCGCCGACGGCCAGTTCAGCATCACCCTGCAACCTGCGCAAACCGATGGTCAGGCCCTGGAGGTCAGTGCCAGCGACGCCGCCGGCAATGTTTCACCGCCGGCCAGCATCAACGCGCCAGATATCGACACGCCCGACACCACGGCCCCTGACCAGCCGAGTGACCTGGCCCTTGCCAATGGCGTTACCCTCAGCGGTCGCGGCGAGCCGGGTGCCACCGTGCAGGTGCGCGATACTGCCGGTAACCTGATTGGCAGCGGCGTGGTCAACGCCGACGGCACTTTCAGCCTCACGCTTTCCCCCGCACAAGCCAACGGTGAAGCCCTGGACATACGCCAGGTAGATGCCGCCGGCAACAGCTCGACACCCTTGGTGTTCACAGCCCCGGATATCACCGCCCCGGCTGCACCGAGCGCACTGGTGGTCAGCCAGGACGGTACGGTACTCACTGGCCGTGCCGAACCCGGCAGCACCGTACGTATCCTCGCCGCCGACGGCAGCCAGCTGGGCACCGCAGTGGTCGGCGCCACGGGCGTATTCAGCATTACCCTCAGCCCGGCGCAAGTGGATGGCCAAACACTGCAAGCCACGGCCACCGACGCAGCTGGCAACACCTCTACCGCCAGTTCGGTGACCGCGCCGAGCGTCGACGGCGGCGACACCACCCCACCGCAAGCACCCAGCGACCTGGCCATCGGCCTGGCCGGCAGCCAGCTCAGCGGCCGTGGCGAAGCCGGCAGCACCGTGCAGGTGCGTGATGCCGCAGGCACGGTCATCGCGACCGGCACCGTCGGCGCGGATGGCACCTTCGTCATTACCCTGGACCCGGCCGTCAAGGATGGCAGCACCCTGCAAGTCACCCTTACCGACGCTGCCGGCAACGTGTCGCAGCCAGGCGCAGTGACGTCGCCCGACCTGCTGCCACCGGCACAGCCCACCGACCTGGCACTGGCGGACGGGGTGACCTTCACCGGCCGCGGCGAACCGGGGGCCACCGTACAGGTGCGCGACGCTGCCGGTAACCTGCTCGGCTCGGCGGTGGTCAACCAGGACGGAACGTTCAGCCTGAGCCTGTCCCCTGCCCAGGCCAACGGTGAAGCGCTTGACGTACGCCTGGTCGACGCCGCCGGCAACAGCTCGACGCCCCTGCAATTCAACGCCCCGGACATTACTGCGCCGGATGCCGTCAGCGATATCCTGGTCGGTGCGGGCGGCACCCGCCTCAGTGGCCATGGTGAAGCCGGGGCTTCTGTGGAAGTGCGGGACGCCGACGGCAACCTGCTGGGTCGTGGCGTGGTCACGGCCAACGGCACCTTCCTGATCGACCTCGACCCGGCCGTGCAACCCGGCGACCAGCTGACCCTGCTGCAAGTGGACCCCAGCGGCAATGCTTCGGTGGCCGTCGAGTACGATGTACCGCTCACCACTGCCCCGGCCAGCCCCAGCGGGCTGGCCATCGATGCCGATGGCACTACCCTCACGGGCAGCGCCCCTGCCGGCAGCCGAGTGGAAGTACGCGATGCCAGCGGCACGCTGATTGGCAGCGCCGTAGCCAACGCCGACGGCAGCTTCAGCATCGAGCTCACCCCTTCCCAGGCCAACGGCGAACTGCTGAACGTACTGGCCCTCGATGCCGAGGGCGTGTCCTCCGTGCCCACCCAGATCACCGCGCCCGATATCACGGCACCCGCGGCACCTGCCGAGCTGGCAGTCAGTGCCGACGGCAGCGTGATCACCGGCCGCGCCGAACCCGGCAGCACCGTGCGCATCGTGGCTGCCGATGGTACCGAGCTGGGTAGCGCCGTGGTCGGCCCGACCGGGGTGTTCAGCATCGAGCTGGCCCCACCACAAACCGACGGTGAAGTGCTGCAAGCCACCGCCACCGATGCGGCGGGCAACACCTCAGCCACCAGCGCGGTGACCGCGCCGGACCTTGATGGGGTCGATACCACGCCACCAGCAGCGCCGACCGACCTGGCCATAGCGCTGGCCGGTAGCCAGCTGAGCGGGCGTGGCGAACCGGGCGCCAGCGTGCAAGTCCGTGATGCGGCCGGGAATATCCTGGCCACCGGCAGCGTAGGTGCCGACGGCAGCTTCACCATCACCCTGGACCCGCCGGTGAACGACGGCAGTGCACTGCAAGTGACCCTGACCGATGCTGCCGGCAACCAGTCGCCCAACGGCTCGGTCACCTCACCCGACCTGCAGCCACCTGCGCCGCCAACCGAATTGGCCCTGCTTGGTGGGGTCACTTTCAATGGCCGCGGCGAGCCCGGCGCCACCGTGCAGGTGCGCAACGCGGCTGGCACCCTTATCGGCAGCGGCGTGGTCGGTGCGGACGGGGCGTTCAGCCTGTCCTTGTCACCTGCCCAGGCCAATGGCGAGGCCCTGGATGTGCGCCTGGTCGATGCTGCCGGTAACAGCTCGACACCGCTGGAATTCACCGCACCCGACACCACGCCACCGGCTGCCGTAAGCAACATCGTGGTCGGCGCCGACGGCCTGGCGCTGAGTGGGCGTGGTGAAGCCGGCGCCACCGTAGAAGTGCGAGATGCCGACGGCACCGTGATCGGCAGCGGCGTGGTCAGCGCTAACGGTACCTTCCTGATCGACCTCGAACCGGCCGTGCAGCCCGGCGCGCAACTGAGCCTGGTGCAGACCGACCCGAGTGGCAATGCCTCCGAGGCCTTGGAGTTCGCAGTGCCGACCACGCCTGCGCCCGCCAGCCCCAGCGACCTGGTGGTTGCCGAAGACGGCAGCAGCATCAGCGGCACCGCGCCGGCCGGCACCCGCGTGGAGGTCCATGATGCCAATGGCACGCTGCTTGGCAGTGGGGTTGCAGGCGACGATGGCAGCTTCACCGTCACCCTCGTACCCGCCCAGGCCAATGGCGAACTGCTGGACGTGGTGGCCATTGATGGCAGCGGTGCTTCGTCCCTGCCAGCCCAGATCTCCGCACCGGACATCACCCCACCGGTCACCCCCAGCGAGCTGGTGATCAGCGCCGACGGCAGCGTGCTCAGCGGCCGCGCCGAAGCCGGCAGCACCGTACGCGTGCTGGCGGCCGACGGCACCACGGTGCTTGGCACCGCGGTAGTCGGTGCCACCGGCAGCTTCAGCATCACCCTCGACCCCGCCCAGGTAAACGGCGAGGTGCTGCAAGTTACCGCTACCGATAATGCCGGCAACGCTTCTGCGGCCGGCACCGTCACCGCCCCAGACATTGACGGTGGCGACAACACAGCACCGCTGGCACCCACAGACCTGGTGATCGGCCTGGCCGGCGGCCAGCTGAGCGGTCGCGGCGAACCCGGCACCCGCGTGGAGGTGCGTGACGCCCAAGGTAATGTGCTGGCCAACGGCACGGTCAACCCGGATGGCAGCTTCGTCCTCACCCTGAGCCCAGCCGTCGACGACGGCAGCGTCCTGCAAGTGACCCTGACCGACGCTGCCGGCAACGTTTCGCAACCTGGCACGGTCACCGCACCGGACCTGCAGGCCCCGGCCCAGCCGACCGACCTGGCCCTGGCCGATGGCGTCACCTTCACTGGCCGTGGCGAACCTGGCGCCACCGTGCAGGTGCGCAATGCGGATGGCACCGTGATCGGCAGCGGCGTGGTCGGTGCGGACGGGGCGTTCAGCCTGTCCTTGTCACCTGCCCAGGCCAATGGCGAAGCCCTGGATGTGCGCCTGGTCGATGCTGCCGGCAACAGCTCGACACCGCTGGCATTCACCGCACCCGACACCACGCCACCGGCGGCTGTGAGCGACATCGTGGTCGGCGCCGATGGCCTGGCGCTGAGTGGGCGCGGCGAAGCCGGCGCCACCGTTGAAGTGCGCAATGCCGACGGCACCGTGATCGGCAGCGGCGTGGTCGCTGCCAATGGCGTTTTCCTGATCGACCTGAATCCCGGCACGCAACCCGGCGCTCAGTTGAGTCTGGTGCAAACCGACCCGAGCGGTAATACCTCCGAAGCGCTGCAGTTCGAGGTGCCGGTCACCCCTGCCCCTGCCAGCCCGAGCGACTTGATAGTCGCCGAAGATGGCAGCAGCATCAGCGGCGCCGCGCCGGCCGGCAGCCGCGTGGAGGTCTACGGCGCCGACGGAACGCTGGTTGGCAGTGTGCAGGTTGGCCAGGACGGCACCTTCACGGTCATTCTCAACCCGGCCCAGGCCAATGGCGAACTGCTGGAGGTGGTGGCCATCGATGGCAGCGGTGCTTCGTCCCTTCCAGCCCAGGTCTCCGCACCGGACATCACCCCACCGGTCACCCCCAGCGAGCTGGTAATCAGCGCCGACGGCAGCGTGGTCACCGGCCGCGCAGAAGTCGGCAGCACCGTACGCGTGCTGGCGGCCGATGGCACCACTGTGCTTGGCACCGCGGTAGTCGGTGCCACCGGCAGCTTCAGCATTACCCTGGACCCCGCCCAGTTGAACGGCGAGGTGCTGCAAGTTACCGCTACCGATGCCGCCGGCAATGCTTCTACGGCCGGCACGGTCACCGCACCAGACATTGACGGTGGCGACAACACGCCACCGGAAGCCGCCACCAACCTGCTTGTCGGCCTGGCCGGTGCCCAGCTCAGCGGCCGCGGTGAAGCCGGTGCCAGCGTGCAAGTGCGCGACGCCCAAGGCAACGTGCTGGCAAACGGCACGGTCAACCCGGATGGCAGCTTCACCCTGGCCCTGGAACCTGCAGTCAAGGACGGCAGCACCTTGCAAGTGGTGCTGACCGACGCCGCCGGCAATGCCTCCGCCCCTGCGTCGGTGGTAACACCGGACCTGCAGGCGCCCGCGCAGCCCACCGGTCTGGCGCTGGTCGACGGCGTCACCCTCATCGGTAGCGGCGAGCCAGGCGCCAGCGTGCAGGTGCGCGATGCCGCGGGCACCCTGCTGGGCAGCGCTCAGGTCAACGACGACGGCACGTTCAGCGTGACCCTGACCCCAGCACAGGCCAATGGCGAAGTGCTGGACATTCGCCTGGTGGATGCTGCCGGCAACATTTCCTCGCCACTGCAGTACCAGGCGCCAGACACCACTGCCCCGGCGCAGGTCAGCAATATCGTGGTCGGCGCCGATGGCCTGGCCTTGAGCGGGCGTGGCGAAGCCGGCGCTACCGTGCAGGTGCGCAACGCCAACGGCACCCTGATCGGCAGCGGCGTGGTGACCGCGAACGGCACCTTCCTGCTCGACCTCGACCCGGCCGCGTTGCCGGGTGAACGCCTGAGCCTGGTCCAGACCGACCCGAGCGGCAACGCCTCGCTGGCGCTGGACTATGACGTGCCGCTGGTAACCGTACCGCTCAGCCCAAGCGACCTGGTGGTCGCCGAAGACGGTACCAGCGTCAGTGGCTCGGCCCCCGTGGGCAGCCGCGTGGAAGTGCATGATGCCGAGGGTGCGCTGATCGGTAGCGTGGTGGTCGGCGCTGAAGGCACCTTCACCGTGGACTTCAACCCGGCCCAGGCCAATGGCCAACTGCTGGATGTGGTAGCCATCGACAACAACGGCACTTCGTCCCTGCCGGTACAGGTCAGCGCACCAGACATCACGCCACCGGTGGCGCCTAGCGAACTGGCCATTACCGCCGACGGTACCGCCGTCAGCGGCCGTGCCGAACCTGGCAGCACCGTGCGCGTGCTGGCGGCCGATGGCAGCACCGTACTTGGCACCGTGGTGGTGGGCGCCAGTGGTGCGTTTGAAATCACCCTTAGCCCTGCCCAGGTGGCGGGCGAACAGTTGCAAGTGGTTGCCACCGACGCAGCCGGCAATGCCTCGCAGGCGGGCAGCCTTACCGCACCGGTCATCGACAACGGCGGCGACACCACGCCACCAGAGCCTGCCACCAACCTGGCGATCAGCAATGACGGCCGCACCGTGTCCGGCCGCGGCGAAGCCGGCACCACCGTAGAGGTACGCAACGACCAAGGCCAACTGCTGGCCAGCGGCACCGTGCAGCAGGACGGCAGTTTCAACGTTACCCTGCCTACCCCGGTGGTGGATGGCTCGTCACTGCAAGTGACCTTGACCGATGCCGCTGGCAACGTGTCCAGCCCAAGCCCGCTGACCGCACCGGATCAGGTGGCGCCACTGCAACCCACCGACCTGGCGCTGGTCGATGGCGTCAGCCTGACCGGCAATGCCGAGGCCGGTGCCCGGGTAGAGGTACGCGACGCTGCTGGCAACGTGATCGGCAGTACCCTCGCCGAAGCGGATGGCAGTTTCAGCCTCATCCTCGCCCCGGCGCAGGCCAATGGCGAAACCGTCAGCGTGCGGGTGACCGACGCCGCAGGCAACACCTCGCTGCCCTTGAGCTACGTAACCCCGGACATCACCCCGCCCGGCATTATCAGCAATGTTGTGCTGGGTGCTGGCAGCCTGGTCGTTTCCGGCCGTGGTGAAGCGGGTGCCACGGTTGAAATCCGGGATGGCAATGGCAACGTGATCGGCACCGGGGTGGTCGCAGCGAATGGCACCTTCCTGATCGACCTCGACAGCCCACTGGCCGCAGGCGACGCCATTGCCTTGCAACAGACCGATGCCGCCGGCAACCCTTCGGTTGCCCTGACGGTCACCGTACCGGCCATTGCCGTGCCGGACAGCCCGACGGGGCTGGTGGTAGCTGCCGATGGCAGCGCCATCAGTGGTACGGCCCCGGCTGGCAGCCTGGTGGAAGTGCGGGATGCCCAAGGCGGTGTGCTGGGTAGCGTGCAAGTCGGCAACGACGGCAGCTTCAACATCCCCCTCAGCCCTGCCCAGGCGAACGGCGAGCTGCTGGATGTGGTAGCCATCGACGCGGATGGCAACAGCTCACTGCCGACCCAGATCGGCGCACCGGACATAACCCCGCCCAACGAGGCCAGCGAGTTGCAACTGAGCAACGATGGCAGCGTATTGACCGGCCGTGGCGAACCCGGCACCCGCGTGCAGGTGGTGGACGCCCAGGGCAACGTACTGGGTAATGCCCAGGTGGGCGCCGATGGCGTGATCAGCGTGGTCCTGAACCCGGCGCAAACCGATGGCCAGGAGCTGGACGTGGTGCTGCGTGACGCCGCTGGCAACAGCTCGACCGCCACCGTTATCGCACCTGACCTGGATGGCCCGCTGCAACCGTCGGGGCTGGCCATCGACAGCGCCGGCATCCACCTCACCGGCCAGGGCCAGAGCGGCTCGCTGGTCACCGTGCGCGATGCCGACGGCAATGTGCTGGGGACCGCCACCGTGGGCGGGGACGGGCGCTTCGACGTCACCCTCAACGCACCGCAGCGCAATGGCGAAAGCCTGACCGTGGAAGCCACCGACAGCCAAGGCAACAGCGCCGGGCCAGTGGACTTCACCGCGCCAGACAGTACCCCGCCGCAAGCAGTGACCAACCCGGCCATCGATGGCGACGGCGTCACGGTCACCGGCAACGGTGAACCGGGTGCGACCGTGACCGTACGCGGGCCGGACGGCAGCGTACTGGGCAGCATCGTGGTAGGCGCCGGTGGTGCGTTCGAAATCAGCCTCGATACCCCGCAAACCAACGGTCAGGCCCTGACCGTCGAGCAGCGCGACGCCAGTGGCAACCTGTCGACCGCGGTCGATCTGTCGGCACCGGATACCCAGGCCCCCGACACACCCACCGGCCTGGTACTGGCGGGTGACGGTGGCAGCCTGAGCGGTAGCGGCGAGCCGGGGGCGCAGGTAACCGTGACCGGCGCCGGCGGCGCCGTGCTGGGCACTGCCACCGTACAAACGGACGGCAGCTTCCAGGTGACCATCGACCCACCGCAGCTCAATGGCCAGACCTTGGCCGTCACCCAGGCGGACGCGACCGGCAATACCTCCACCGCCGGCAGCGTCACCGCGCCGGACCTGGAAGCCCCGGTAGCCGCTGAAGGCCTAGGCATCAATGGCACGGGCACGGCACTCACCGGCCAGGCCGAACCAGGCAGTACCGTGCAGGTGCGCAACGGCGCTGGCGACCTGCTGGGCTCCGCGCAGGTGGAAGAGGACGGCAGCTTCAGCGTGCCCCTGGCCCCCGCCCAGACCAACGGCGAAACCGTGTCGGTGGTAGTGGTCGATGCTGGCGGCAACACGTCGCCATCCGTGGCGTTCACTGCCGACGACAGCACCGCACCGCAAGCACCGGGTGGCCTGACCATAAGCGCGGGCGGCGACACCGTTCAGGGTACGGGCGAAGCAGGCAGCACCGTCGAGGTACGCAACGCCGCCGGCGACCTGCTGGGCAGCGTGGTGGTGCCGGTTGGCGGCAGCTTCACTGTCGCGGTCAGCCCGGCCCAGCTCGATGGCCAGGCGCTGCAGGTGACCTTGACCGATGTGGCGGGCAATGTCTCCGACAGCACCCCGATCACTGCACCCGACCTCACCCCGCCGGCCTTGCCCACCGGGGTGGTGGTCAGCGAAGACGGCAGCACGGTCAGCGGCAATGCACCGGGCGCTGATACCGTGACGGTGCGTGACGGCGCAGGCGTGGAAACCACGGTTGAAGTGAACCCCGACGGCAGCTTCAACGTGCCACTGCCAACCCCGCAGAACAACGGCGAAAGCGTGACCGTGATCGTCACCGACCCGGCGGGCAACAGCTCGGCACCGGTTACCGTTACCGCACCCGACACCACCGACCCGGAAGCTGCCAGCGGCGTGACTGTGAGCCCCGACGGCAGCAGCGTCGGCGGCACTGCAGAGCCGGGCAGCACCGTGGTCATCCGCAACCCGGACAACAGTGACCGTGGCACCACCACCGCAGGGCCGGATGGTACCTTCGTGGTGCCGGTCGACCCGCCGCTGGCCGCTGGCGAAGAGGTCAGCGTGGTGGTCATCGACCCGGCCGGCAATGAATCCGACGGTGTGACCCTGACTGGCCCGACCGGCAGCGAAGTGGCCACCCCGGCGGACCTGGCCATCAGCGCCGACGGCTTCGTGCTGACGGGCACCGGCACGGTGGGCGCGTTGATCACCGTGACATCCGCCGGCACCACGCTGGGCACGGCGACGGTGGGCAGCGATGGTGTCTTCCGGGTGTTCTTCAGCAACGCCCAGCTCAACGCACAGACCTTGCAGGTCAGCGCGCGGATCGGCGCCGACGGCCAGCCCTCGGTACCGGCCACCGTGGTCGCCAACGATATCACTGCACCTGAAGCCCCGAGCGCCACCATCGACCGCACCGGCAGCACGCTGACCGGCCAAGGCGAAGTGGGTGCCAACGTGCGGGTCACCGACGCCCAGGGGAATGTGCTGGGTAGCGGCGTGGTCGGCAGCAATGGCCTGTACAGCATCACCCTGTCACCGGCGGCGGCCAACGGCCAGAACCTGATCGTCACCCAGGCCGACGCTGCGGGTAACGTGTCGCTGGCCGCCAGCCTGCAGGCACCCGACCTGCAGGCCCCAGCCGCCGCCAGCAACCTCAGCCTGAACGCCGCCGCCACCGTGGTCAGCGGCCAGGGCGAAGCCGGTGCCAGTGTCACTGTGCGCGATGCCAGTGGCGCCATCCTGGCTACCGGCACCGTCAACCAAAGCGGCCAGTTCCAGATCACCCTGCCCAGCGCGCAAGTCAGCGGCAGCCCGCTGCAGGTCACCCTCAGTGATGCCGCAGGCAACGTATCTGGCCCCGCCAGCCTGGCTACCCCGGATCGCACGCCACCTGCCGCCATCGCCGACCCGCTGCTCAGTGCCGACGGCAGGCAGCTTTCCGGTAGCGGTGAAGTGGGCGCTACGGTACAGGTCAGCAATGCCGCCGGTACTGTGCTGGGTAGCGCCACGGTGGGCGCCGATGGCCGCTTCACCGTGACGTTCGATACGCCGCAAAACAGCGGCCAGGCCATTGGTGTGACGCAAGTGGACGCCGCCGGCAATACCTCGCCAGCGGTGAACGTGGCCACGCCAGACCTGACCCCGCCTGCACCGCTGACCAATGTGGTGCTGAACAACAACGGCCTGACCCTCAGTGGCCTGGGCGAAGCCGGCGCCAGCGTGACCGTGCGCGGGCCTGACGGCACCATCATCGGCACCGGCCTGATCGCGGCCAACGGCAGCTTCAGCCTGACCTTGACCACTGCCCAGCTCAACGCCCAGCAACTGAGCGTGACCCAGACCGATGCCGGCAACAACACCTCCAACGCCGTGGCGGTGACCGCACCCGACTTCACCCCGCCAGCAGCCCCCACGGCATTGGCCCTGTCGGCGACGGGGCTGCAACTGACCGGTAACGCCGAAGCCGGCAGCACCGTGACCGTGCGCGATGCCGGCGGCAGTGTGCTGGGCAGCGTGGTGGCCAGCAGCAACGGCACTTTCCAGGTCACGCTGAACAGTGCCCAGACCAATGGCCAGAACCTGCAGGTAACTGCCACCGACGCGGCGGGCAATGTATCGCCTGCGGCGCCGTACACGGCCGCCGATACCACGCCGCCCGCGGCGGTCAGTAACCTGGCGGTGTCTGCCGATGGCGCGACCCTTACCGGCCAGGGTGAAGCAGGTGCGACGGTCACCGTACGCGCCCCGGACGCGACCATACTGGGTACCGCAACCGTGGCCGCCGATGGCAGCTTCAGCGTGGCCTTGTCGCCTGCGGCGCTCACCGGTGAACGCCTGGGCGTGGTGCAAACCGATGCCGCGCAAAACGCCTCGCCTGAGCAAAACGTGACTGCGCCAGGCATTCTGGCCCCCGCCACGCCAGACAACCTGGTGCTGGCTGCAGACGGTCTATCGATCACCGGCACCGCCACGGCGGGCAGCACGGTCACTGTTTACGGCCCCAACGGCGCGGTGCTGGGCAGCAGCCCGGTCGCCAACGACGGCACCTTCAGCGTCAACCTGGGCAGCGCACAGGCCAATGGCGAAGTGCTGCAAGTGAGCGCAATGGCCAGCGATGGCAGCCTGTCGCTGCCGGCCACATTGCAGGCGCCGGACACCACGGCGCCGCAGCCGCTCAGCAACCTGGTGCTGTCCAGCGACGGCCTGGTCCTGACCGGGCGCGGCGAACCAGGCGCCACCGTTACCGTGGTCGGTGAAGGCGGTATCGACCTGGGCACGACAGTGGTCGATGCCAATGGCAACTTCAGCGCCACCCTGGGCAGCGTCCAACTCAACGGCGAACAGCTCAGCGCCAGCCAGGCCGATGCGGCCGGCAACGAGTCCAACAGCGTGAGCATCACTGCCCCCGACCGCGTGGCACCGGATGCCGCCGCAGACCTGGCATTCGCCGGGGGCGGCAGCCTGCTTAACGGTAGCGGCGAGGCCGGCGCCAGCGTGTGGGTAATGGCTGCCGATGGCAGCGTGCTGGGCACGGCCGTAGTGCGCGCCGACGGCAGCTTCCAGGTCGTGCTCGCCTCGCCGCAAGCCAACGGTCAGCCGCTACAGGTGCTTCTGACCGATGCGGCCGGCAACCAGTCGGCCGCCAGCACCATCACCGCGCCAGACACTACACCACCTGCGGCGCCGAGCGACCTGGCGGTTTCCGGCGATGGTGTCACCCTGACCGGCCGCGGCGAAGTCGGCGCCGAGGTGACCGTGACCGACCCGAGCGGCGCCCCGATCGGCAGCGCCATCGTCGATGCCAGCGGGCACTTCACCATTACCCTGAACCCGGCACTGGGCAATGCCGAGCTGCTCAGCTTCACCCAGGCCGACGCCGCCGGTAACGTGTCGGCAGCAGCGACCCTGCAGACCCCGGACTTCACCCCACCTGCCCCGCTCACCCAGGTGGCGATCAACGCCGACGGCAGTGTGGTCACTGGCCTGGGTGAGGCCGGCGCCACCGTGATCGTGAGCAACGCCGCCGGTAGCGTACTGGGAACCGCTACGGTGCTGGCCGACGGCAGCTTCAGCGTCGTGTTGTCGCCTGCACAAATCGACAACCAGGTGCTGTCGGTACTGCAGGCCGATCCGCCCGGCAACGTCAGCGCGCCCGTCAGCGTGCAGGCGCCGGACTTCACGCCGCCCGCTGCTGCAACCGAGTTGCGGCTCAATGCGGCAGGCGATGAGCTGACCGGGGTTGGCGAAGCGGGTACCACGGTGCGCGTCTATGTGGGTACAACGCAAATCGGCACCACCACGGTCGCTGCCGACGGCACCTTCAGCGTCGGCCTGGACACCGCCCAGCTCAATGGCCAGCAGGTGCAGGTAACCCTCACCGACGCCAGTGACAACGTGTCGCCGATCAGTATCGTCACGGCAGTCGACGTAACGCCGCCGGCCATCGTCATTGCCAGCATCAACGACAGCGGTACCCAGTTGATCGGCACCGCCGAGGCCGGTACCCGGGTCACGGTGATAAACAACAACGGTGACCTGCTGGGCCAGGTGACGGTCGACCTGGATGGCACCTTCGTCCTCGGTTTGAGCCAGCCTCAAATCAACGGCGAAACGCTGACCATCATTGCCCAGGACGCCACCGGCAACCCGTCGGCCCCCCTGGAGCTGAGCGCCCCCGACCTGACCGCACCGGTGCAGCCAAGCGACTTGCTGCTCAACCCGGCCGGCACATCGATGACCGGCACTGCCGAGGCCGGCACGCTGATCACCGTGCGTGGCCCGGACAACACCCTCGTGGGCCAGGTGGAGGTCGGTGCCGACGGGCGCTTCACCGTGCCCATCAGCCCGGCGCAGAACAATGGCCAGTTGCTCAGCGTGGTGTCTACCGATGACGCCGGCAACGTCTCGGTTGCTGCGCCCTACCAGGCCAACGACACCTCGCCACCTGACCTGGTGACCAACCTGGCAATCAACAACACTTTCAACGTGCTCACCGGCAAGGGCGAGGCCAATGCCACGGTCACCGTCAGCCTGGGCGGCAGCGTGCTAGGCACTGGGACGGTAGACGCCGCTGGCAACTTCCAGATCACCCTGACGCCGGCAGCAGGCTCGCTGGCAACGCTGGCCATCACGCAGTCCGACGGCATCAATACGTCGGCGGTGGCGACCTATGTCACACCGCTGGTGGCTCCGCCAGTACCGCCGACCAACGTGACGCTGGGCAGCGACGGCCTGACCTTGTCAGGTAACGCGCCCAGCGGCGTCGGCATCCGTGTGTACGATGCCGCAGGCAACCTGATCGGTACAGGTGGCGCGACATTGAACGGTACCTTTACGCTGACGCTCAACTCGGCGCAGCTCAACGGCGAGTACCTGCAGGTCACCGCCGTGGCCCTGGTGGGCGGCGAGTCGCAACCCACCTTCTTGCAGGCAGCCGATACCACCGCACCAGCCGACCCGCTGGTGACCAGCCTGTCGACCAACGGCCTGGTGCTGAGCGGTACCGGCGAGGCCGGTGCCACGGTGACCGTGCGCGATGCCGGTGGCAACGTGCTCGGCAGCGCCGTGGTCAATGGCGGTGGCGTGTACGCCGTCAACCTCAACGCCGCGCAGCTCAATGGCCAGGTCTTGGCGGTGAGCCAGGCCGACGTTGCGGGCAATACGTCCGGCAGCACCCGCTACACCGCTGCCGACCTGCAACCGCCTGCGCTACCGACCAATGTCACCATCAACGGCGCAGGTACCGTGGTGACCGGTAATGGTGAAGCTGGCGCCACCGTCACCGTGCAAGGCGCCAACGGATCGGTGGGCAGTGGCGTGGTGCAAGCCGACGGCACCTTCAGCATCACCCTGACCACGCCACAGAACGACGGGCAATTGCTGGTGGTGCGCCAGGCGGACGCTGCGGGCAACCTGTCCAGCAGCGTCAACCTCAACGCCCCGGACACCACCCCGCCGGCGGCGCCGCTGGCCACCATCAATACCAACGGCACAATGGTCAGCGGCTCTGGCCAGGTTGGCAGCACGGTTACCGTGCGCAACAGTGCCGGGACCGTGCTGGGGACGGCAACCGTGGGCAGCACCGGCCTGTTTGTGGTCAGCCTGAATGCCGCGCAGATCGACAACCAGGCACTCAGCGTCACGCTCACCGACAGTGCCGGCAATGAGTCTACCGGTACCGCACTGACCGCCCCGGACCTGACCCCGCCGGCTGCGGCCGCCAACCTGGCGATCAGTGCCGACGGCAGCACCCTGACCGGTACCGGTGAAGTGGGCGCCACGGTGACCGTGCGCAGCGCCAGCGGCACCGTGCTGCAAACCGCCACCGTGCAAGCCGATGGCAGCTTTACCGTGACCCTGAGCCCCCCTCAGGACAACGGGCAGGTGCTTGCGGTGACACTGAGCGACCCACGCGGCAACGTGTCGGGCAACGCCAGCATCACTGCGCCGGATGTGGATGCCAACGCCCCGGTCATCGCCAGCGATAACCTCGCCACGGCGACGGTCGACCTGGCCGCGGTCACCGCCAGCAGGACCTACACCGACAGCTTCACCACCCTGTTGGCGGGGTTCACCAAGACCTACACCTGGACGGTAGCCGCCGGCACCACGGCCGACCCCACGCTGACCCTGACCACCAGCAGTGCACTGGCCCTGCTGGACAACACCACCTTCACCCTGCAGGTGAAGAATGCCAGCGGAACCTGGGTCACGCTGGCCACCGGTAACAGCCAGGGCTTGCTGGACCTGATCCTGTTGCCGTTGGGCCAAGGCCTGCGAGTCGACATCGGGGTGCTGCAGGCGGGCGATTACCGCCTGACGGTGGGCAGCGGCGGCATTGGCCTGATCACCAATGTCAGCACCTCGCTGGATATCACCTCCACCAGCCTGACCGAGTTCACCGGTACTGGCACAGCCACCTCTGGCAACGTCATCACCGACGTGGGCACCGATGGCGTGGTGGATGCGCGGGGCCCGGACAGCGCCGCGGTGCTGCAGGTGCTCAAAGGGGGCAGCTACGTCTCGGCCGGCAGTGCCACCACGGTGCAAGGCCTGTACGGCACGCTGGTGATCCGCGGCGACGGCAGCTACACCTACACGCCAAACGGCAGCCCGGCCAGCGTCGGCAAAGTGGATGTGTTCAGCTACCAGCTGGTGCACCCCAACGGCCTGTCCGACAGCGCCAATTTGTATGTGCGCATCGATAGCCCACAAGCCACGGAAGTCTGGAGCGACAGTAACTACGCGGCGCCAGCCACGGTACTTGACGCAGTCAACGACGTAGGTTTCAGCAACCTCACCCTGGCCAACCGGGTAGACACCAGCAGCAGTACGCTGGGCTCGTTGACCCTGCCGCTGATCGGCAGCCGCCAGGCCACTTACACCACTACAGTGGCTGCCGATACCACGGCTAACCTGCAAGTGGTACTCAATTCCGCCAACCTGCTGAGCCTGCTCAACGGCACCACCCTGGAACTGCTCAAGCTCAACCCGGCCACGGGCCAGTACGTGCTGGTGCAATCGGTAGGCGGTGGCTCGTTGATCAGCCTGTTGGGCGGGGGCGCAGGGTATACCTTCCAGAACCAGGGCGCCGGCACCTACCACGTACGGGTGACCGCCGGCGGCATTGGCCTGGCCAGCTCGATCACCACCAGTGTCAATGCCACCACCACGCACCTGAACGAGTTCGTGGTCAGTGGCGCTACGGCGGCCACCGGCAACCTGCTGGCGGACGATACCCTGGGTTCGGCACTGACCGTGCTGAGCGTACTGACCGCAGCCAACACCTACACCATACCCGGCTACAACGGGGTGAGCGTGGCGGGCACCTATGGCACCTTGCTGGTGCAGGCCGATGGCAGCTACACCTACACCCTCAACTCGGGGGTCAGCGCCGCAGCGGTCGGCCAGCACGATACCTTCACCTACGAGCTGACCCACCCTAACGGCAGTACCGACACGGCAACATTGACCATCAACCTGGACAATGCCGCTGGCCTGGTCAGCACCACGTCGCTGCTGGCCGACAGCGGTGAAGAGGCAGTCGCCCTGGCCAGTGTCGCCGCTGTCAGCGATGTGGTTGCTGGCAGCGACGGCAACGACCACCTGGTGGGCAGCCAGGGCGGGCACATCACGCTTGAAGGTGGTGCCGGTGACGACACCCTGGTGATCGTCGACCAGAACTTCGCCAGCGTCGACGGTGGCACGGGTACCGACACCCTGCAATGGGGTGGCGGCGATGTCAGCATCGACCTGGGCAACCTGGTCGGGCGCGTGCACGGCATCGAGGCCATCGACCTCAACGACACCAGCGCGGTGGCCCTGACACTCAACCTGGCCGACGTGGTGGCCATCACCGAAACCGGCACCGACACGTTGATCATCAAGGGCGACAACCACGACTCGGTGCACATGACTGACAACTGGAACCTGGTCGGCAACCAGACCGCCGACGGGATCGACTATAACCAATACACGGCCCAGGAGGACCCGAGCCACCACCTGTGGGTACAGAACGGCATTCACGTCGTCTGAGGCCGCGGCAAACCCGCCGGGCAAACGCCCGGCGGCATGGACGACCAGCAGTAAGGGAACTATGTGAAGCGAAGCAGTCCGCTGTCACCGTTGTTGCTTGGAGCCTGCGGGCTCCTGGCCCTGAATCTCCAACCGGTTGCCCAGGCAGCCGATGATATAGACCCCCACCTGCGCCACATCGGGCCATCGCTGCTACGCGATGCGCCCGCGGCGGTGCCTGCGCGGCCACCGACCGGCATGGCCCCGGTCGCCAGTGGCGAGCGCCTGGGCCTGACCGAGGCGGTGTTGCAGGCCGCGCAATGGCACCCCAGCATCGCCGAAGCGATCGGCAACCTGTACAAACAGGGCGAAGGCATCAACGTCGCCCGCGCGGGTTACTACCCGCAGATTTCCGGCGGTATCCGCACCGGTTATGACACCGGCTACGGGGGCGATCGCAACAGCCAGGCCCTCAACCTGTCGCTCAAGCAGATGCTCTACGATTTCGGCAAGGTCGACAGCGCCGTCAACGCGGCGCAGGCCGCCGCCGCGCGGGCCCAGGCCAATATCCTGCTGGTGGTGGACGACCTGGCCCGTGACACTGCCTATGCCTGGATCGAAACCCGCCGCTACGAACAGTTGATGGCCATTGCCCGCGAGCAGATCCGCGGGGTGGGCGACATTGCCGGGATGGCTCGCCAGCGCAGCGACATGGGCGCCAGCACCCGCTCCGACGTGGTACAGGCCGAATCCCGCGTGGAAAGCGCCCGCGCCACCCTGGAGGAATACCAGTCGCAATACGAGCGCTGGCGCTCCACCCTGGCCGCGCTGATGGGCCGCGTGACCCCGCCGGCCCTGGCCGAGCAGTCGCCTGCGGCGTTGAACCAGGCCTGCAAGCGGCCTGCGCAAGGCGATGATCGCCTGCCGGCCGTGCTGATGGCCCTGGCCCAGCGTGCGCAAGGCCAGGCAGAGCTGGCCCAGGCCAAGGCCGAGGCCTACCCGACCGTGTCGCTGCAGCCCCAGGTCAACCATTACCTGGACAACGACTACAACCGCGATAACTCACGCATGGACCGCACCCAGGCGGGCATCTACCTCAACGTCGAGGTACCGATCTACCAAGGTGGTGCGATCAGCGCCCGCAGCCGCGCTGCCAGCCACGCCTTGAGCGCCGCCGACTCCGCCGAAGATGCCGCGCGCCTGCAGGCACGGCGTGGCCTGGCCGAGGCTCAGGCACAAACCTCCGGGCTGGGCCGCCGGCTGAGTTCGCTGGAAGCGCGCCAGGTCAGCATCCAGGAGGCTCGCATGCTCTATGGCCGCCAGTATCTGGACCTGGGCACACGGCCCCTGCTCGACCTGCTCAACGCCGAGCAGGAGATCTACCAGTCACGGTTCGAACTTGCCGGCACCCGCTCCGATCTGCTGCGCCTGGATGTCGACTGCCTGTACAACACCGGCGCGCTGCGCACGGCCTTTGGCCTTGAGGGGCGCAACCTGCAAGGTGTGGAGATCCAGCCATGAGCGATTCGATCAATGTAACCCTGCCCACCCAGCCAGCGGCAGCAGCGCCGGACGCGCCGCACCGGCCAGACCTGGGGCCGTGGCTGGAGGTGATGCTGCAGGTGGCGCACCACTACCGCCTGGACGTGTCGCCCCAGCGTATTCGCCTGGCGGCGGTGGAGGATGCCCGGCCGCTGGACGAAATTCTTCGCCACATGGCCCGCCAGGCCGGCCTGGCACTGCGCTTCGTGCGCTTCGATGCCAAGGGCCTGCGGCAATGGCGTACACCGCTGGTACTGGAGCTGGACGATGGCCAGTTGGCCGTGGTCGAGGCAGTCACCGAAGAAGATGACCTGGCGGTGGTGTTCGCCGGTGACCAGGGCCTGACCACACGCCTGCCCCGCGACACGCTCAGGGGCCGCATCACCCGGGTTGCGCTGTTGCGCCCGGCGCGGCCGTTGCGCGATGTACGCACCGATGACTACACCGCCCCCTACGACCGCCACTGGTTTGCCCGTATCGTACTGCGCGACCTGCGCCCCTATGGGCAGGTGATGGTCGCCTCGCTGGTGGCCAACGTGCTGGCGCTGGCCGGGGTGCTGTTTTCGATGCAGGTCTACGACCGTGTGATCCCTGCAGAATCGCTACCCACCTTGTACGTGCTGTTCGGCGGCGTGGTGCTGGCGCTGGTGTTCGACTTCAGCATGCGCCTGCTGCGCCTGAAGGTCACCGACCTGCTCGGCAAACGCGCCGACCTGCGGGTGAGTGATCTGGTCTACGGCCATGCCTTGCGCCTGCGCAACTCGGTGCGGCCGAAGTCCACTGGCTCGTTCATTTCGCAACTGCGCGAGCTGGAGTCGATCCGCGATTTGATCACCTCCAGTACTGCCACGGCGTTGGCCGACCTGCCGTTCTTCCTGCTGTTCTTGTTTGTGTTCTGGCTGATCGGCGGCGTGCTGGTGTTCATTCCGCTGGTGGCGCTGCTGGCCATGCTGCTGCCAGGCCTGCTGGCGCAGCGGCGCCTGGCGCGGCTGGCCAACGCCTCGATGCGCGAGTCGGCGCTGCGCAACGCCATGCTGGTGGAAAGCATCCAGGGCCTGGACGAAATCAAGGCGCTGCAGGCCGAGGCACGCTTCGAGCGCCAGTGGAACCAGTACAACGCAGCCTGTGCACACACCAACCTGCGCCTGCGCACGCTCACCAACGGCCTGGTGACCTGGACCCAGAACGTGCAAGGTGCCGTTTTTGCCGTGGTCATCGTGGTCGGTGCACCGATGGTGATCGCCGGCGACCTCACCACCGGTAGCCTGGTGGCAGCGTCGATGCTGTCGTCGCGGATGATGGCGCCACTGGCCCAGCTGACCCATGTGCTGACCCGCTGGCAGCAGGCCAAGGTCGCCCTGCAAGGCCTGGACAAGCTGATGCAGTCGGCGGTCGACCACCCCGAAGGCGAAGCGCGCGTGCACCTGCCGGCAATCCGCGGTGAATACCGCCTGCGCCAGGCCAACTTCCGCTACAGCGAAGAATCCCCCCCGGTGCTCAACATTGGCCAACTGGATATTCAGCCGGGCGAACGCATTGCAGTGCTCGGCCGCAACGGCGCGGGCAAGTCCACCCTGCTGCAGGCGTTGGGCGGGGCCATGGACCTGGTACAGGGCGAGGTCAGCCTGGACGGCATCGCCCTGGCCCACCTCGACCCTGCCGACCTGCGCCGCGACGTAGGCCTGCTGCCGCAGTACGCGCGGCTGTTCCACGGCACCCTGCGGGAAAACCTGACCCTCGGCGCCGGCCAGGCCAGCGACCAGGAACTGGTGGCCGCGCTGGCTGCCACCGGGGCGCTGGACTTTGTCCGCCGCCTGCCCAAGGGTATGGACCACCTGATCCTCGAAGGCGGCCTGGGCCTGTCTGGCGGCCAGCGCCAGGCACTGGTGCTGTCGCGCCTGTTGGTGCGCCAGCCACAGGTGCTGCTGCTGGATGAACCTACGGCATCGCTGGACGACATGACCGAGCGCAAACTGCTGGATAACCTGGAGCGCTTCTGCCAGGGCCGCACGCTGGTGATCGCTACCCACCGCCTGAGCGTGCTGCAACGGGTCGAGCGCATTGTGGTGCTCGACGGTGGGCGCATCGTCATCGATGACACCCGCGATGCCGCATTGGCCAAACTGCAAGGAGCGCAGGCATGAGCAACCACGAACTCCCGGCGTCCTACCTGGACGGGCAGGACGACCGGGCCGTATTCCGCGCCGGGCGCCTCATCACCCTCAGCGCACTGATGCTGGCCGCGTTCCTGGCCTGGGCCGCCTGGTTCGAGGTGACCGAGGTTTCCACCGGTACCGGCAAGGTCATCCCCAGCTCCCGGGAGCAGGTGATCCAGTCGTTCGAAGGGGGCATCGTCGCGCAGATGAACGTGGCCGAAGGCGACCTGGTCGAGCGCGGCCAGGTACTGGCCCAGTTGGACCCGACCAAGACCGCCTCCAGCGTGGGCGAAAGCGAGGCCAAGTACCGCGCCGCCAAGGCCAGCCAGGCCCGGCTGCAAGCCGAGGTGACCGGCAAGCCGCTGGCCTTCCCGGCCAGCCTGCGCGACTCGCCTGAGCTGATCGAAGCGGAAACGGCGCTGTACCAGACCCGCCGCCGTGGCCTGGAGCAGACCCTGGCAGGCATCGAGGATTCGCTGCGGCTGGTGCGCAGCGAGCTGAAGATCACCGAAAACCTGGCGAAAATGGGCGCCTCCAGCCGGGTGGAGGTCATCCGCCTGAACCGCCAGCGTTCGGAGCTTGAACTCAAAGCCAACGAGGCCCGCTCCGACTACCTGGTGCGCGCCCGGGAGGAGCTGGCCAAGGCCAGCGCCGAGGCCGACAGCCTGTCAGAGGTAATCCGCGGGCGCAGCGACTCGCTCACCCGCCTGACCCTGCGTTCGCCGGTGCGCGGCATCGTCAAGGACATCGAGGTGAACACCCTGGGCGGCGTGGTGCAGCCCGGTGGCCAGGTGATGAAGATCGTGCCGATGGACGAGCGCCTGCTGATCGAAACCCGCATCGCCCCGCGCGACATTGCCTTCATCCACCCGGACCAGGCGGCCAAGGTCAAGATCAGTGCCTATGACTATTCGGTGTATGGCGGGCTGGATGGCAAGGTGGTGGGTATTTCGCCGGATACCTTGCAAGACGAGGTGAAACCGGAAATCTACTACTACCGCGTGTTCATCCGTACCGAGCAGGACAGCCTGAGGAACAAGGCCGGCAAGCACTTCGCGATTGTCCCCGGCATGATTGCCACGGTGGATATCCGCACTGGCGAGAAAACCATCCTCGATTACCTGATCAAACCGCTGAACCGGGCCAAGGAGGCCCTGCGCGAGCGGTAGCTGGCCGGCAAGCCGGCTCCCACAGGCGCTGCATATCTTTTGGCAAACACCTGTCAGCCCTGATGTGATCCCTGTGGGAGATTCTATGGTTCCTGGCAAGGGTAGCCGGAGCATCTTCAGCGCCTGTGAGATCGAGCGCCGCC
>NZ_RHQO01000049.1:0-34053 GCF_003935475.1 Pseudomonas sp. p99-361
CGCTCTAACAGGCGCTGCCATACCTTGTGGCAAACACCTGTCAGCCCTAAGGCGATCCCTGTGGGAGCTGGCTTGCCGGCGATTGGGCCGCAACGCGGCCCCCTGCCTTCAATGGGCGAAAATCGACCCCCCTTGCTTGCCCACCATTTTCTCCGGCTTGATCAGGAACCGCGCCAAGGCCGGCAGCAGCCACAACGCCCCGAACATGTTCCAGAGCAACATGAAGGTCAGCATCAGGCCCATGTCTGCCTGGAACTTGATCGCCGAGAAGATCCAGGTGCACACACCAATGGCCAGGCACAGCCCGGTGAACAGCACTGCCTTGCCGGTCGAGCGCAGGGTCTGGTAATACGCCTCCTGCAACGGCAACCCGGCGCGCAGGAAACTTTCCAGGCGGCTGTAGATGTAGATGCCGTAGTCAACGCCAATGCCCACGCCCAGCGCCACCACCGGCAAGGTGGCCACCTTCACACCGATGCCCATGTAGGCCATCAGCGCGTTACCCAGCACCGAGGTCAGCACCAGCGGCAGAACGATGCACAGGGTGGCGGCCAACGAGCGGAAGGTGATCAGGCACATCACTGCCACACAGATGTACACCAGGATCAGGATGGTCAGTTCGGCCGACTTGATCACCTCGTTGGTCGCGGCCTCGATCCCGGCATTGCCTGCTGCCAGCAGGAACTGCAGGCCCTCCTTGTTGTGGCTATCGGCAAACGCCTGGGCTACCGCCGTGACCCGCTCCAGGGTTTCGGCCTTGTGGTCGTTGAGGAACACCAGTACCGGCGCCAGCGAGCAGTCACCGTTGTACAGCCCATCGGCACGGGCGATGGAGTTGTTGAGGATGTCGGGGTTGCGCGACAGGGTTTCCCATTTCAGGCTGCCCTCGTTCATGCCCTTGATCACCTGCTTGGACACGGTGACCAGGGAGATCGCCGACTGGACCCCGGGGGTGTTTTCCATGGTCCACATCAGCTCGTCGATCGGGGTCATGGTCGAGTGGATGGAGCACTGCTCGGCCGGCGTCTTCACCATGATCACCAGCACATCGGAACTGGTCGAGTAGTTGCTGATGACGAAGTTGTTGTCCTGGTTGTAGCGCGAGTCGGGGCGCAGCTCCGGCGCGCCCTGGTCGAGGTCGCCGATTTTCAGGTTCTGGCTGTACCACAGCCCCCCGCCGAAGGCGAGCAGCGCCAGCGCCACCGACACCGGCGCCACCCTGGCGCTGGCAAAGTTCGACAGCAGGCGCCAGAACGGGTGTTCGCGGGTGGCGTCCTTCTTGCTGCGTTCGATGGCCCTCTTGCTGATACCGACATAGGAGATGGCGACCGGCAGCAGGATCAGGTTGGTGAACACGATCACCGCCACCCCGATGGACGCGCCGATGGCCAGCTCGCGAATCACCCCGATGTCGATGATCAGCAGGGTGATGAAGCCCACCGCATCGGCCAGGATGGCGATCATGCCCGGCAGGAACAACTGCCGGAACGTTCGCCGTGCTGCGGTGAGCGCGTTGTCGGCGTCACTCGACTGCAAGGCGATGCCGTTGATCTTCTGCACCCCGTGGGAAATGCCAATGGCGAAGATCAGGAACGGCACCAGCATCGAGTATGGGTCCAGGCCGAAACCCACCGCGTGCATCAGCCCCAGTTGCCAGACCACCGCCACCAGGGTGGTGATGAGCACGGCAATGGTGCTGCGGATACACCAGGTGAACCAGTACAACAGCACCCAGGTGATCACCAGGGCGACGCCGAAGAACATCGCCACCATCACCAGGCCGTCGATCAGGTCACCGACCTTCTTGGCAAAGCCGACAATGTGCACTTTCACATTGGGGTTCTGCGCCTGGAACTTGTCACGCACCTTCTCTTCCAGCAGGTGCGAGAACTGCTGATAATCCAGTTTCAGCAGCCGGCTGGGGTCCTGCGGGTCAGGGTAGCTTTCCAGCAGTGGCACATCGATGATACTGGACTTGAAGTTGTTGCCGACCAGCCGCCCGACCTGGCCGGACTTGAGCACATTGTCGCGCAGGGTATCGAGGCTGTCCTGGGAGCCGTTGTAGGTGTTGGGGATCACCTCGCCACCGGAAAAGCCCTCTTCCGTGACCTCGCTCCAGCGCACGCTGGGGCTCCACAGCGACTTCAGCCCGGCACGGTCGACGCCAGGCAGGTAAAACACCTCGTCATGGATCTGGCGCAGGGTCTCCATGTAATCCTTGTCGAAAATGTCACCCTTGACCGCCTCCACCGAGATGCGCACGGTGTTGCCGAGGTTGGCCAGGTCGTTGCGGTGCTCCATCATCTGCTCGATGAACGGGTGCTGCAGCGGGATCATCTTCTCGAAACTGGTGGAGGGGCGAATCTGCGTCGCCTGCCAGAACAGGAAAATACTGATCAGCACGCACAGGGCGATGACCACGGGGCGGTTGTTGAAGATCAGCCGTTCGAGCAGCGTAGGCTTGTCCTGGTGATGCGGATGCATGGTGATGCTCTCCCGGCTGGTCATTGGCGCGGCTCCTCGGCAATGCGATCGGCACCTTGCGCGGTTGCCAGGTGCACACCGCCCTGGCCCACCAGCAGCAGGCCGCCATCGGCCAGACCACTGACGCCGGCCAGGGCGATGCGGTCGCCACGGTTGTACACGCTGAAGGTCTGGCCATCGTCGGTGCTGCGCAGCACGCTGCCGCCGTTGCCAACCAGCACCAGGGCGCCATCAGCCAGCAGCGCAGCGCCAGCCAGGCCGAATTCCAGGCTGCCGCGCGCGGCCTTCAGTTCGACCTGCTGCCAGCTGTCACCGAAGTCGGCTGAACGGAACAGGTTACCGCGCAGGCCGTAGGCCAGCAGGGTGCGGGGTGAACGGGTGCCGATCACGCCAAACAGCGAGCCCTCGTAGGGGCCTTGCAGCTTGGCCCAGGTCTGGCCGTTATCCGCTGAGCGGAACATGCCGCCCTGCTCGCCAACGATGAACAGGCCGGCATCGCGCACCTGGGTGATGCCGTTGAGGTGCAACTGGTCGGGGTTGTCCAGGCGCTCGGCCACGTCCTGCCAGTGCTGGCCGCCGTCAGTGGTTTCCAGGAAGGCCCCGTAGGCGCCCACGGCAAAGCCATGCCGGGCATCCAGGAAGGTGACATCCAGCAAGGGCGCTTCACGGGCAAGGTCTTCGAACTGCTTGGTCCAGGTGGCGCCGCCGTCGCTGCTGGTGAGCACCTGGGCGTCATGGCCGACGGCCCAGCCGCGCTTGTCGTCGATGAAGAACACCGCCGTGAGCAACTGCCGGGTAGGTACCCGGGCCTGGGTCCAGGTGTTGCCCTGGTCGTCGGAGAACAGGATATGGCCGCGATCACCGACCACCACCAGGCGCTTGCCGGCGTGGGTGGTGCCGATCAACAGGCTCTGGCTGGCCTTGGCCGATTCGGTGGAGTACTGGTCGGCACTGGCGGCTTGCACGCTGCCGGCCCACGCGCCCAGTGCCAGCGCCAATGCCGCTGCCAATGGCCAGGCGCGGCGCCTGTTGTGTTCCCTCATGACTGTCCCCTTGGTGTTTTTATTCGGCGGGTCAATGCATTGCAGGCACTGCGAAAAGCCTGATCTAGAGGCCTGCAACAGCTTGAAGGGATCGTAGCGGGGATGTTCGCGGGATTACAACGGGCGGGGTGTTATGTTTTGTTGTCGGCCTGAAAAAGCCAAGGCCGCGGTGCGGCCCATCGCGACACAAGGCCGCTCCTACAATCGCACCTCACCCTGTAGGAGCGGCCTTGTGTCGCGATGGGCTGCAAAGCAGCCCGATTGCCCTCAAGCCAGGCTCTTGCTCACCACTTCATACACATCACTGGACAGCTCACCCGAAGCCAGAATCCGCTCCAGCTCGCCCTTCATCAGCGCCTGGCGCGCCTCGTCATACTTGCGCCAGCGGGTCAGCGGCGCCAGCTGACGCGAAGCGATCTGCGGGTTCAGCGCATTCAGTTCGATCACAAGGTCAGCCAGGAAACGGTAGCCAGAACCATCGGCGGCATGGAAGTTGACCAGGTTCTGCCCGGCAAACGCACCGATCAGCGCACGCACCTTGTTGGGGTTCTTCAGGGTGAACGCCGGGTGCTGCATCAACGCCTTGACCCGCGCCAGCCCGCCCGCCAAGGTGCTGGCCGCCTGAACGCTGAACCACTGGTCCATCACCAGCGGGTTGTCCTTGAAGTGCTCGGCGAACGCCTCCAGCGCTTTCGCCCGCTCGGCCTGGAACGGCGAGTTGACCAGCACCGCCAGCGCGGTCAGGCGCTCGGTCATGTTGTCGCAGTGCTCGAACTGCTCCAGGGTCGCTTCCAGCACGTGCGGCTTGCCGCTCAGCATCAGGTACGACAGGGCGATGTTCTGCAGGCTGCGGCGGGCGAAGTGCTCGGCCGAGGCCACATAGGCAGTGCTGCGCGACGCTTCGCGGTGGGCCTGGTAGCGCGCCCACAACGCGTCGAACAGTTGCTCGGCGATCTGCTGGCGGGCGAACTCGCGGGCGGCATGGATGGCGTCCACGTCGGCCACCTGGCTGATTTCGGTGAGGTAGGCCTCACCCGGCAGCGAGAGCATTTCGGCAACCATGGCCGGGTCCAGCGACGGGTTGCCCAGTACCGTGCCCAAGGCCGTGATCAGGCGCTGGTCCAGTTTCAGGGCTTCACCACGCTGGTGCTGGCCGATCAGTTCCTGCAACACCTGGACCGCCAGCTGCTGGCCCGCTTCCCAGCGGTTGAAACCATCGCTGTCATGTTGCATCAGGAACATCAACTGGTCGCGGTCGTACGGGAAGCTGAGCTTGACCGGGGCGCTGAAGCCACGCAGCAGCGACGGCAGCGGCTTGGCCTGGATACCCTGGAAGGTGAAGGTCTGCTCGGCCTCGGTCACCGACAGCACCCGACTGGTGGCTGGTTCGGCCGCCGTGGCGGCGCCTTCACCTGCCAGTTGCAGCGCCAGGTCGTTGCCGGCAGCATCCAACAGGCCCAACTCCACCGGGATCACGAACGGTAGCTTCTCGGCCTTGTCCGGGGTGGGCGGGCAGCTTTGGCGGAACGTCAGGCTGTAAGTCTGGGCGGCGGCGTCGTACGCCTCGCTGACTTCCAGGCGCGGGGTGCCTGCCTGGCTGTACCAGCGCTTGAACTGGGTAAAGTCCACGCCGCTGGCGTCTTCCATGGCCTTGATGAAGTCGTCGGTGGTCACCGCCTGGCCGTCGTGGCGCTCGAAATACAGGTCGCTGCCTTTGCGGAAACCTTCGGCGCCCAGCAAGGTGCGAACCATGCGCACCACTTCGGCGCCCTTCTCGTACACTGTCAGGGTGTAGAAGTTGGAAATCTCGATGAAGCTGTCCGGGCGCACGGGGTGGGCCATGGGGCCGGCATCTTCGGCAAACTGGTGAGTACGCAGGTAGGCCACGTCCTCGATGCGTTTGACCGTGCGCGAGTTCATGTCGGCACTGAACTCGGCATCGCGGAACACCGTGAACCCTTCCTTCAGCGACAGCTGGAACCAGTCGCGGCACGTGACGCGGTTGCCCGACCAGTTGTGGAAATACTCGTGGGCGACCACACCTTCGACACGCTGGTGCGCGGCATCGGTGGCCGTTTCGGCGCGGGCCAGCACACAGCTGGAGTTGAAGATGTTCAGGCCCTTGTTTTCCATGGCGCCCATGTTGAAGTCGTTGACGGCAACGATCATGAAGATGTCCAGGTCGTATTCGCGGCCGTAGACTTCCTCGTCCCAACGCATCGACTTCTTCAGGCTGACCATGGCGTGGTCGCACTTGTCCAGGTTCTCGGGCTCGACATAGATGCGCAACAGCACATCACGGCCCGACTGGCGCGTGAAGGTGTCTTCGACGCACCACAGGTCACCGGCCACCAAGGCGAACAGGTAGGCTGGCTTCTTGAACGGGTCTTCCCAGGTGGCCCAGTGGCGGCCATCCTCGGCCGGCCCGCTGCCGGTGGGGTTACCGTTGGACAGCAGCACCGGGTAGCGATGCTGCTCGGCGATCACCGTGGTGGTGAAGCTGCTCATCACGTCCGGGCGGTCGAGGTAGTAGGTGATCTTGCGGAAACCCTCGGCCTCGCACTGGGTGCAGAACATCTTGCCGGATTTGTACAAACCTTCGAGCGCAGTGTTGCTTTCCGGGTGGATCTTCACGCTGGTGTCGAGGGTGAAGTGCTCGGCTTGCGGCTGCACGGTCAGGCTGTCACCGTCCAGCTGGTAGTCGGCGGCCTGCAATTCCCGGTCATCCAGCGCGGCACGCAGCAGCTCCAGCTGCTGGCCATCGAGCACCAGCGGCGGCAAGCCGGCACCGCGTGCCGGGTTGCGACGCATCACCAGCTGCGCGTGAACCAGGGTGTGGTCCTCGAACAGCTCGAAGGTCAGGTGCGTCTCGTCGATCAGGTACTCGGGCGCCTGGTAATCCTTCAGGTAGATCACTTGCGGTTGTTCGGTGCGCATGTGCAGGTCCTTTTTACTGGAGCACGGCCAACTGGTAGGCCGTGTACTTGCGAATATTGATCACACCGGTGTCGAAGATCAGGTACTGGCCCTTGATGCCCAGCAGCGTGCCTTCGGCGACCGGGTCCTTGTCCAGGTTGAAGCTGACGATCTTTTGCGGGTAGGCCTGGACCGGGTAGTTGATCTGCACCACTTCGGCGTCCGGCAGCGGCTGGATCGCCTGCAGCCCGAAACGCCCCTGCAGCTCGCCCAGGCGCTCGGCGCACGCGTCGAATACCTGCTCACGAATGGCCGCCAGGTCGAGCACCTCGGCATCGCCCTTGAGCAGTGCACGCCAGTTGGTGCGGTCGGGCACCTGGCTGCGCAGCACGTCTTCGACCAGGCCAGACTGCTGGCGGGTAGCCACGCGCATGATCGGCAGAGCCTGGCTGGCCCCTTGGTCGAGCCACCGGGTGGGCAGTTGGCTGGCGCGGGTGATGCCGACCTTGATCCCTGACGAGTTGGCCAGGTAGACCACATGGTCGGTCATGCAGAACTGTTCGCCCCAGGCCGGTTCACGGCAGGTGCCGGCCTCGTAGTGGCATTTTTCCGGGGCCATGATGCACACATCGCACTGGGCCAGCCGGGTCATGCACGGGTAGCAGTAACCTTGGCTGAAGCTGGTCTTGGTGCGCTTGCCGCAATGGCTGCAGTGAATGGCGCCAAGGTATTCCAGACGCAGGCGCTGGCCGATCAGCGGGTTGACCGGCACCTGCGTGTCACCCAGGCGGAAGCTGTACTGCACCACCGGCGCCTGCAGGCTTACCGCCATTTTGCTCAACGAGCCACGAGCGAGTTCGATCAATGTACCGAGTCCGACTTGAACAGAATGTTGGCGATCGGCGCAGACTTCGACGCGCATTCCTGGGGGCCCATGTAACCGGTGCGCTGGTCTTCTGGCAGGTTTTTCATCTCCCAGGCGATCACGGCCTGCAGCGACAGCTCTTTCTGCTCGGCGGTGAGCTTGCGGCCATCCGACCATTTGCCGATTTCCACGGCCAGTTTCAGGCTTTCGTAGATTTCCGGGGTGATGTTTTCAATCATTTGCGCGAAAGTGGACATACAGTCTCCTGATTCAAGCCGACAGTTTACGCCGGGCCAGCGCCCCACCCAAGAGCCCGGTCAGGCATCCGATGAGCAGCCCGCCAACGTGGGCGGCGTTGGCGATCTGGCCAAGGCCGAGGCTGCCGACCACACCGGTCAGGCACACCACCAGCCAGATCAGCATCATCACCAGCACACCCTTGGGCAGATTGAAGTAACGGTTCGGTGCCAGCCACTGGAACAGCCATACATGCCCCAGCAGGCCGTACAGTACGCCAGACAGCCCGCCGAACAGGCTCGGCCCGCTGGTGTAGTGCTGCGCCAGGTTGGAGACCAGGCTGTACAGCAGGGTCAGGCCCAGCAGCATCCAGGGGCCCTGGCGCAGCTCGATGCGCTTGCCCAGCTCCCAGTACCACAGGCTGTTCATGGCCAGATGCAGCACGCCGAAGTGCAGCAGCATGGGTGATACCAACCGCCACCATTGCCCTTGGTCGAGGGTTTCTGCCAGCGGGGTGAAATACAGGTAGTCGCCCTGCACCCGGAAGTCGAGGAAGGTAAACCAGCTGACGGTGGTGAAGTTGTCGCCCAGGCTGGTCAGGCCGGCGACGATGAAGCACGCCAGCAGGGTGAGCGTGGTGACCTTGCAGGCCCGGGCCTGTTCTGCCAGGGACGGCACTTTCGCGGCCATGCCCGCTGCCACCGGCTCGGGGGCAGCCGACAGCTCGGCGTTGCCTTGCGGGTAGCGCTGGTAAAGTTCGCGGACGTCTTCGGCCAGGGTGTCGGGCGCCCAGAGTACCTGCACGTCCCCCTCTTCGCTGACCCGGTGCGGCACCTGCAGGCGCTGCAGCATGTGAATGAAGCCGCTGAGGTCGACCGACAGCGGCAGGCGCATCACTTCGATTATGTTCATTGGTTGGCCTGTGGGCGGTCTACGTCGACCCACACGAACTTGTGCGGGTCGATGCGGGTTTCGTCGTCCAGCCGGTAGGCCGCCAGCTTGCCGTACAGCACCGCGCTGTAGTCCAGGCAGGCCAGGTTGGGGCGAATCGGCGCGGGGTGGCCGCTGCGCCAGTAGTGGCCGACGAACAGCATCGGCTCGTCTTCGGCATAACGCAGCAAGGCATTTTTCTGGCTGTGGCTGAGGGGCGCATTGGCTACCTCGGCCGGCAGGGCATCAGGCTGGAACACGATGTCGCCGTAGGTTTGCGGGTCTTCCTCCCAGAACTTGGTGCGGAAGAAGGCGCGCGTCAGGCCGTCGCCGCCGGTCAAGGTCAGGCCGTCGGGCAGGCGCATGTCGGTACCGCGCAACAGGCGGTTGCACACGGTGGCGGCGAAGCTGTTGCTCACGGCAGAAGCCTGGATGAAGTGCTCATCGATGCGCCCGTCGGGGTACTGCTGGCGCAGCGGCTCGATCAGTTGCCGGTCCCAGCAGGCGTGTACCAGGCGGAAACGCCCGGCATCGATGAATAACGGCAGCTGGTAGAACCAGTTGACGAAGTCGTGCCAGTCAGCGGGGTGCTGGGCGAACTGGGCCAGGGTTTCGTCGATCAGCCGGGCGTGCCGCGGGGTGTGCTCGCGGACGAAGGCCTTGCCGCTGCCGGGCAGCGCCGGCGTCACCCAGCCCAAGGCGTTGTACTCGTGGTTGCCCATGATGCAGAACGCCTGGCCAGCCTCGACCATGTCGTGGACGATGTGCAGGGCCTCGCGGATGCGTGGCCCACGGTCGACGATGTCGCCGAGGAACAGCGCCTGGCGCCGTGGGTGGCGCCACACGCCGGCCACGCGCTTGTAGCCGAGGGTATCGAGCAGGCGTTCAAGGGTATGCGCACAACCGTGCACGTCGCCGATGATGTCGAAACTGCGCGCCGGGTCGAGCATCAGTCGTCACTGCTCCCCAGGCGGCTGCCCCAACCAAGCTTGGTGCGGCAGACCTCGTAGTAATTGTGGTCGAGCGGGTGGATCAGGCGCAGCTTCTGCGGCTTTTTGCTGACCGTGATGGTGTCGCCGGGGGCGCAGGTGAAATGGTTCTGGCCATCACAGGAAACCTGCGGGTAGATCTGCAGGTCCTTGGACACCACGATCTTCAGTTCGCTGTTGCCGTCGACCACGATCGGCCGCCCCGACAGGGTGTGCGGGTACATTGGCACGATGACGATGGCGTCCAGCTTGGGGTGCATGATCGGGCCGCCAGCCGACAACGCGTAGGCAGTGGAGCCGGTGGGGGTGGCAACGATCAGGCCGTCGGCCTTCTGGCTGCAGACGAACTGGCCGTCGATATAGATTTCGAACTCGATCATGCGCGTGGACTTGCCCGGGTGCAGCACCACGTCGTTCAGCGCATCGCCCTGGCCAATGGCTTCGTGATGGCGGCGGACCTCGGCCTGCAACAGGAAGCGGTTTTCCACCAGGTAGTGGCCGTCGAGCACCTCGGCGACCTTTTCTTCCAGCTCGTCGGGGCGGATGTCGGTGAGAAAGCCCAGGTTGCCCCGGTTGATGCCCAGCACCGGAATGTTGTGACGGGCCAGGGCCCGGGCGGCGCCGAGCAGGCTGCCGTCGCCACCCACCACGATGACCAGGTCGCAGACTTCGCCCAGCAGCTTGCGCGTGGAGGTCTGCAAGCCATGCCCGGGTAGCACTTCGGCAATGGTGTCCTCGAGAATCACGTGCAGGTGGCGGTCGAGGAGGAATTTTTTCAGTCGGCGGATGGTGTCGAGCACCTGCGAGCTACCGAGGCGACCGATGATACCGATATTGCGAAATTGCTCCATGGGGCTCCTGCAAGGCTCTGCGGCGGGTGACGATGCGCCGATTATGGGCGAAACCACCGGGCAGCGGCAAACCGGCTATGCTCGCAGGATGACACCCTTCAGCCAACTCCACGATCTGCCCCGGCAACTGCAGCGCCCGGCCGTACGCGACCTGGCCTGGGCAGTGCTGTCGCCGCCCTTGCTCGCTGGCGCGCCCTGCCCTCAGCGCCACCCGCTGGCGGGCAGCCTGTGGGCACAGCAGCCGCACCGCCTGGAGCAGTGGCTGCGGGCGCTGGATAAGGATGACCATCCGCTGCGCGACTGGCTGGCGAAACTGGGCAGCCGGCGCCTGGGGCTTTACTACGAACGCCTGTGGCAATTCGCCCTGAGCCACGCACCGGGCCTTGAACTGCTGGCCGCCAACCTGGCCATTCGCGAGGGCGGCCTGACCTTGGGCGAGCTGGATGTGCTGCTGCGTGATGCTGACGGGGTCCACCACCTGGAATTGGCGATCAAGCTGTACCTGGGCCCGCCCGGTGGCGGGCACGATACCCAGGCCTGGCTGGGGCCAGGCTGTCATGACCGGCTAGGGGCCAAGCTGGCCCACCTGGCGCAGCACCAGTTGCCTATGTCGCGGGGGGCGCACAGCCAGCAGGCGCTGGCCCGGCTTGGGGCGCAGCAGGTGCAGGCGCATATGTGGCTGGGGGGCTATCTGTTCTATCCGTGGCCTGGGCATGCCGAGGAACCGGAAGGCGCCAACCCGCAGCACCTGCGCGGGCGCTGGGTCAGGCGGCGGGATTGGGCCATGGCGGTTGGCGAGCGCTGGCAACCGCTGCCGCGCAGCGCATGGCTGGCGCCAGCGCGGGTCGAAGCGGCGCTATGCTGGCAGGCAGAGCAGTTTGCCGCGTGGCTGCATGTGCTGGACCCGCAGGCCCCGGCGCAACTGCTGGTAAGGCTTGAGCAGGAGGCCGATGGCGCCTGGCAGGAAGCTGAACGGGTGTTTCTGGTGGCTGACAATTGGCCGCAGCTACGCAGTGATTGATGCAGGCCTGACGCAGGTCAAGGCTGGCCCGCACAAAAGCCCGTGCAGGCAACACAATTTTCACAGGCCTGGCGCAACTATCTGCTGCCGGTAGCCATTAAAGTGACACCTGAGCGCCAACAAGAGCGCTATCCAAACCTGATGACGAGGACTGATCATGGTTTCATCCACCCCAGCACCGCATTACGCACGCCTGTCCATTGCCCTGCACTGGCTGATGCTGGTGCTGCTGGCCGCTGTCTACGCCCTTATCGAACTGCGTGGCCTGTTCCCCAAGGACAGCGCCGAGCGCAACCTGATGAAAGACCTGCACTTCATGCTTGGCCTCAGTGTCTTCGTGCTGGTCTGGTTGCGCCTGGCGATGCGCCTGAGCCGGCCTACCCCGCCGATCCTGCCCAAGCCGCCCGCCTGGCAGACCGGCCTTGCCCACCTGATGCACCTGGCACTGTACCTGCTGATGATCGGCATGCCGCTGGCCGGCTGGCTGATCCTCAGCGCCGCCGACAAACCGGTACCGTTCTTCGGCCTGGAGCTGCCGCACCTGATCGGCCCGAACCCGGACCAGGCCAAGTTCATCAAGGGCTGGCATGAGCGCGTCGGCAGTTGGGGCTACTGGCTGATCGGCCTGCATGCGCTGGCCGGGCTTTACCACCACTATGTGGTGCGCGACAACACGCTGTTGCGCATGCTGCCCTACAAATAACCACGTCGGCCTTGCAGGCCGCCGGTGTGCACGAAGATCATGCGGCTGCCGGGCGCCAACAGCCCGGCGGCGACATGATCGCGCAGGGCCAACAGGGCCTTGCCGGTATAGAGCGCTTCCAGCGGCACCCCCGTGTGCTGCTCGCAGTCGGCAATGAAGGCCAGCAGTTCGTCGTCGAACCGGGCAAACCCACCTCGGCAGGCCTCGTGTAGCTGGTAGCCATGTGCGCCCGCCAGTGCTGCCACCCCTTGCGCCACACCGTGGTCTGCAGGTACCGCCAAGGCGCCATGCACGGTACGCGAGCCCGCCTCGGCCATGGCCAGGCCAGCCACGGTAGTGCCTGTTCCGGCAGCCAACCACCAGCCATCGTAGTCCGGCCAGCCCAGGGCCGAGATCTGCGCCTGCGCCTGCTGCACGATCAGCGCGCAGCCCTGCGCGCCAGCCAGCCCACCGCCGCCTTCGGGAATGCACTGCCAGCCCGGATAGCGCGCTTGCCAAGGTTCCCAGAAACCGGGCTGGTGGCGTGCGCGGTAGCCGCCATAACCCAGCCAGTGCAGGTGCATGCCCAGCGCCTGCAGGTCCCGTACGGTGGGCGTGTCCTGGGCATGGCCGCGTAGCAGGCCGGCAGTGGCGAAGCCAAACCGCTTGCCGGCCGCAGCCAGCGCATGCAGGTGGTTGGAGTGGTTGCCACCCAGGCTGATCAGCCCGGGGGCATTGCCAGTGGCGGCCTGCTGCAGGTGGTGGCGGAGCTTGAACCACTTGTTGCCGCTGATCAGCGGATCGATCAGGTCCAGGCGCAGAATGGCAACCTGCACCTGGGCGTGTTGCAACCACGGCAGATTCAAGCGTTGCAGTGGGGCTTGAGGAAGGTCGAATGCATGCATGGATCGCAGTTTACAGGCAAAGCCCGGGGCAGCGCCTGTGGGCTGCCCCGGGCCGATCTCAGAGCTGCGCCGCCAGCCGCGACCCTTGGTTGATCGCCCGTTTGGCATCCAGCTCGGCCGCCACGTCGGCGCCGCCGATCAAATGCACCGATTGCCCCGCAGCCACCAACCCATCCTGCAGTTCGCGCAGCGGCTCCTGCCCGGCGCAGATCACGACGTTGTCCACGGCCAACAGCTGCGGCTCACCGCCCGCAACGCGAATGTGCAAACCGGCATCGTCTATACCCAGGTACTCGACACTGTTGAGCATCTGCACCCGCTTGTTCTTCAAGCCGGTACGGTGGATCCAGCCGGTGGTCTTGCCCAACCCGTCCCCCACCTTCGATGCCTTGCGCTGCAGCAGGAACACCTGCCGCGCCGGTGCGTGCGGCTCGGCTTTGATGCCGGCAACGCCACCGCGTGCCTCAAGCCGGGTATCGATGCCCCACTCCTTCCAGAACGCATCACGGTCCAGGCTGCTGGCCCGCCCTTCCTGCACCAGGTATTCGGAAACATCAAAGCCGATACCGCCGGCTCCGATCACGGCGACCGCCTTGCCCACCGGCTTGCGCTCGAGCAGTACATCCAGGTAGCTGAGCACCTTGGCATGCTCGACCCCGGGGATGGCCGGGGTACGCGGGGCAATGCCGGTGGCCAGGATGATCTCGTCATAGCCGCCCTGCACCAGCGCCTGCACATCCACGCGGGTATTGAGATGCAGGTCGACGCCAGTGCTTTGCAGCTTGTTGCGGAAGTAGCGCAGCGTTTCGAAGAACTCTTCCTTGCCCGGGACGCGCTTGGCGACATTGAACTGGCCGCCAATTTCGCCGGCAGCGTCGAACAGCGTCACGTGATGCCCGCGCTCGGCGGCGACAGTGGCGGCGGCCAGGCCCGCCGGGCCGGCGCCGACCACGGCAATGCGCTTCGGCGCTGGCGCAGGCAGGTAGTTGAGCTCGGTTTCGTGGCAGGCCCGCGGGTTGACCAGGCAACTGGTCAGTTTGCCGCCGAAGGTGTGGTCCAGGCAGGCCTGGTTGCAACCGATGCAGGTATTGATTTCGTCGGCACGACCGGCAGCAGCCTTGTTGACGAAATCCGGGTCGGCCAGGAATGGCCGAGCCATCGAAACCATGTCGGCATCCCCTTCGGCCAGCACCGCTTCGGCCACTTCCGGGGTATTGATGCGGTTGGTGGTAATCAGCGGAATGTTCACCACACCCCGCAGCTTGGCCGTGACCTTGCTGAACGCCGCACGCGGGACCTTGGTGGCGATGGTCGGGATCCGCGCCTCATGCCAGCCGATCCCGGTGTTGATCAGGGTAGCGCCGGCCTGTTCGATGGCCTTGGCCAACTGCTCGATTTCCGCCCAGTCGCTGCCGCCCTCGACCAGGTCGAGCATCGACAGGCGGAAGATGATGATGAAGTTCGGCCCTACTGCCGCGCGTACCCGGCTGACGATTTCCACCGCCAGGCGCATGCGGTTTTCGTAGCTGCCGCCCCAACGGTCGGTGCGCTGGTTGGTGTGGGCGGCGAGAAACTGGTTGATGAAGTAACCTTCCGAACCCATGATTTCGACGCCGTCGTAACCGGCACGCTGGGCCAGCACTGCGCAATTGACGAAGTCGGCGATCTGCTTCTCGATGCCTTGCTCGTCCAGCTCCTTGGGCTTGAACGGGTTGATCGGCGCCTGTATCGCGCTGGGTGCCACCTGCCGTGGGCTATAGGCATAGCGCCCGGCATGCAGGATTTGCAGGCAGATCTTGCCACCGGCGGCGTGCACCGCCTCGGTGACGATGCGGTGCTGGTCGGCCTCCGCCTCGGTGCTGAGTTTGGCCGCGCCGGAATACACCCCGCCTTCATCATTGGGCGCAATGCCGCCCGTGACCATCAGGCCGACGCCGCCCCGGGCACGCTCGGCAAAGTAGGCCGCCATGCGCTCGAACCCCCCGGGGCGCTCCTCGAGGCCGGTGTGCATCGAGCCCATCAGGGTGCGGTTGCGCAAGGTGGTGAAGCCAAGGTCCAGCGGGGCAAGCAGGTGCGGGTAACGTTCGGCGGCCATGGAAAGGTCCCCAGGTGGCGTGATTCACGGTATGCGGGCGCCTCACCGAATGGCGGGCCTCCGTCGTTTGTCTGTCAGCGACATTAAACAGCCGTTTGAATTGGCTCAATGATCGAAACTGACAAGTTATTGATCCTGGCAAACAGGGCGCTTACCCTAGATAGCCTTCGTCAGCCAATGTGCCGTCCTGTTTCATGCGAAAACTTCTGGCAAGCGCCCTGGCGCTGGTAATGATCGCCGCGCTCTGCGGCTACGGTTTCTGGAGCCAGCAGCGCCCGGAAGGCCACTACCTGTCCGACCTGCGCATCGAACTGGCGCTGAACCATGGCGTGCCGGGCGACCGCGGCAACCTGCTGGGTATCGAGCCGTTGCTGTTCCCCAGCGACTACCAGAACCTGCAACGCCTGCACCGCAAGCTGGCCGCCTACCTTGAGCAGGCGCGCGCCCAGGGCCTGGTCGGCCCGCGCACCGTGGTCGTGCTGCCGGAACACATCGGTACCTGGCTGTGGGCACGCGGCGAAAAGAACGAGCTGTACCAGGTCACCCAGAGCCGCGAGGCCCAGCAATGGCTGGAACTGAGCAACCCGCTGCGCTACGCGCTGGCCATGCTCGCGGCCGAGGGCGACGACCGGCGTGCCGACGCCCACCTGCGCATGAAGGCCGAGCAGATGGCTGCCGACTATCAACAGCTGTTCGGTGGCCTGGCCAAGGAGTTTGGCGTGACCCTGGTGGCCGGCTCCATCGTGCTGCCCGCCCCCTATGTGCAACAAGGCGTGCTGCATGCCGGGCGTGGCGCACTGTTCAACAGCAGCGTGGTGTTCGCAGGTGACGGTTCCCTGCTCGGCCAACCGCAACGCCAGCAATACCCCGACAGTGACATGCGCCGTTATGTGCAGGAGGGCCGCGATTATCCGCTGCAGGTCGTGCAAACCCCCGCCGGGCGCCTGGGCGTACTGGTGGGCAGTGACAGCTGGTACCCGCAGAACCATCAGCAACTGGCCAGCCAGGGCGTGCAGCTGGTAGCCAACCCGGTGTTTCTCAGCGGCAAAGGCAGCTGGCAAGCCCCCTGGCGTGGCAACCGCCACCAGGCGGCCAGTGCCGGGCTGGCCGTGCAGCGTGGCCAGGTCAGTGAGCAAACGGCCTGGCAACGACTGACCGAGGCGGCCGGGGCTGGGGTCAGCAGCATGAGCGTGTTCATGCGGGGGCAGTTCTGGGAACACGGCAGTGACGGCCAAGGCTTCGCCCGCCAGGCCGGTGAGTTGCTGGCAGGCACGCCGAGCCCTGGCGCCCGCTTGCTGAACCTGTGGTTGTAAGGCCATGGCCCGCCCCCGCGTACGCCTGGGCGAGCTGTCGGTCGGCTTTGTTCAGCCGCTGACCGAAGCCCTGCGCGAACTGGGCCACGCCCCCGAACCGCTGCTGCGCCGCTATGGGCTGGAGGCACCGCGCCTGAGCGAAGCCAATGCGCGCCTTTCAATCCCGCGCTACATGCACCTGGGCCATGCGGCCATCGAGCAATGTGGCGAAGCCGCGCTGGGCTTGCACATGGGCCGCCTGAGCCGACTGGCCCAGGCGGGCCTGGCGGGAGTCACTGCGGCCCAGGCGCCTACCGTGGGGGAAGCCGCGCGCACCTTGCTGCGCTTCGAACCGCTGTACGCCGCCAACTACCGCGGCCAGTCCAGCTTTCATGAAGACGCCGAAGGTGCCTGGCTGCGTTTCTACTCCATCAGCCCCTACAACGCCTACAACCGCTTTGTGGTGGACTCGGTGCTGGCAGGCTGGCTGGCTCAACTGGCCGACCTGGCGGGCGTTGCGCTGCAGGCCGAGCGCCTCGAAATCGAATTTGCCGCACCCGCCTACGCCGCGCAGTACCAGGCGCTGTGCAGCACCCCGGTGCAGTTCGCTGCCGACGGTAATCAATTGCGCCTGAGCCGCGCCACCTTGCAGTTGGCCAACCCCAGGCACTGCCCCAGCACCTGGCAGCACCTGCTGCAGTTGTGTGAAGCAGACATGCTGCAGCGCACGCGGGTGCGCAGCCTGGGTGAACGCATCACCCACCTGCTTGGCCCATTACTCAACGGTGGCCGCGAACCGGACTTGGTCGAGGTAGCCCTGCACTTGCAGTTGCCCACCTGGACACTGCGGCGCAAGCTGGCCGAAGAAGGCACGCGGTTTCGTGACCTGCTCAATGAAACACGACGCGACCTGGCCGAGACCTACATCCGTGATACGGAACTGGCGTTCGGCGAGATTGCTTATTTATTGGGGTTCGCTTCGGCCGAGGCCTTCCAGCGCGCGTTCAAGCGCTGGACGGGCCTTACGCCGGGAGAGTTTCGCCGCAGCCAGCGGCGGGCAGGTCAAAGCTCGGTGGCGTCGTCGGCCGGTTCCGGGGTGTCCAGCTCGTAGGCTTGGGATTCGAGTAGTTCTTCCTGGTATTCATCCATGGTCCTGCTCCCTCTTTACTCATTTCATCTTCGTAGTTATCGCCGTCATGCTAAGCCAGTGGCATGACGCAATGATGACAAGCTTATGATCGGGCAACGCGGCCATCGTTCCAGTGAAAACGCGATGCAACACCGATCGAGTACCACAAGGTCCTTTGTAGGAGAACAGGCGTTCAGGCGCCAGCGGAAATGTTTTCAGGAATTGTCAGCCCAGTCGCAACAGCACTGGCGACGAGCTTGGCACGCTCGCTATCAAGCACCTCATACGCGGCCTGCAGCGTCTGAATCTTGGCCTGGATTTCAGCCATTTTGCCAGTGACCAGCAGTGCACCCTGCACGCAATCGAGGGTATTGCCGCGCCTGGCGGCCAGTATCTCCCCTATTTCGGCAAGCGTGAAACCGCCCCGCTGGGCATTTTGCACGAAGTTCAGGTCAGCGACGGCCTGCTCGCTGTAGCTGCGATAATTGTTGGCTTGCCGCTGGGCCACGATCAGCCCGAGCTGCTCGTAATAGCGCAACGCATGGCGGCCGACGCCGCTGCGGCGCTCCAGCTCCCCGATGTTCATGGCACAAAACCCCTTGACCTTAGAGTGCGCTCTACACCCTAACCTGCGCCCATCTTGCAGACAAGGAAACTGACATGAGCGTGGAATGCTTCGTTACCGGCGGCAGTGGTTTTATCGGCCAGCATCTACTGGCGCGCCTCACCGCCACCGGGCACACCGTGCGGGTGCTGATGCGCCACCCGGAAAACCTCGCCCGGCTCCGTGAACAGATAGGCCGCCTGGGGGGCAAGCCTGATTGCGTACAGGCAGTTGCCGGCGATATCGGCACAGAAGGCCTTGGGCTCAGCGAAGCCGACCGCAAACGCGTGTCGGCTGCCGCAGTGGTGTTCCACCTCGCGGCGCACTTCACCTGGGGGCTTTCCCTGGAACATGCCCGTGCCGTGAATGTGCAAGGTGCGCTGCGGGTCGCGCAGCTGGCGGCTAGCCAGGGCACCCGCCTGCTGATGGTGGGCGGCTACATGCTGCAGAATTTCAGCCACCTGGCCAGCATCGGGGTGGATCACGAGGACCCGGAGCATACCGACTGGCCCGCGGTTTACCGCCGCGTAGGCGGTTATGAGGCGAGCAAGCTGGAAGCGCATTTCGCCGTCATCCGCTACATGCGGGCGCAGCGTACTCGATCGTTCACCCAGCCACGGTCTGCGGCGACAGTGAGCGCGGGCACATCCTCGACGGGCAGCCGTTGGCAGCACTGATTAGCGGCCTGGCGTTGGGCCGGTTCAAGGCCATTCCGGGTTCGCCCAGCCATTGGCTGCCACTGGTCAGCGTCGACTACCTGGTTACCCTGATGGCTTGCGTGGCATTCGACCCTTCAATGGCCAACCGCCAGGTGCTTGCACTCGACCCGCACACCCCTAACCTGCAAGGCTTGCTGGAGGATATCGCCGCCACCCTGCAGGTAAAAGCCCCGCGCCACCATGTGCCGATAGGCGTGCTGAAGTGGTTGTTGGCAATTCCTGGAATAGCGACCCGCCTGGCAATCAGCCCCGAGTCGCTGGACTTCATCCAGCCGCAGCGCTTCGACCTGAGTTTCAGCGAGCAACTGGAACGCAGGTATCAGCTCACTCACCCGGACATCAACCAAACATTGGCAAAAACCGTGCGCCACGTCGAACGCAACCTGGGCCACGGCAGCATCCCTGGGGCAAACATACCGACCAACACCTGAACCCACATGGCCGCGCAACCGCCTGCACGTCGTCCCGGTGCGGCCAACCACTCAGGCTGACCCGCCAGGGCTGACTGCGGCGCTCAGCCCTTACCAGAGGGCGATGTCGTAGGTCAGGTAGATGCGATTGCTGTCACGCCCGCGGGAGAAGTCGGAGCGATACACGTAGTTGCGCAGCTTCACGCCAAGGCCCTTGACCGGCCCGGATTGCACCACGTAGGCAAGCTCCATGTCGCGCTCCCACTCGCTCAGCCCAGCGTCAGCCGAGCGCCCGTTATCCCCGCTGAGGTAGCGGGTCATGAAGGTAAGCCCTGGGATGCCTGCCGCAGCGAAGTTGTAGGCATAGCTGGCCATCCACGTTTTCTCCTCTTCCTCGATGAACTTGCCGATACCCACGTTACTGAACGAGTACACCGTGGCGCCGCTGATGTAGGGCAGCCCGGCCTTGCCGTAGAGCACCTGGTAGCCACCCCCGAATGTGTGCCCGGAATGGGTGTACGACAGTTGCCCGCTAAACATGTCATTGTCGATTTCGCCGCCCCGGGCAGCGCCGCTGTCGCGGCTGTTGAAATAGCGCAAGTCGGTGGTGAGCACGCCGCCGGCCAAAGGCAGGTCGTAAATCAGGCCGGCAAAGTCCTGGCGGTAGAAATGTTCCAGCTGGCCGTGGAAATAGCTCAACTTCAACTGCTTGTTGACGGCGTAATCGGCGCCGGCAAAGTTGAAATCGCCAGACTCGTTACCGCTGTAACCGTCCAGGTACAGGCCAGTGCTGTCAGAGGAGTCGCGCAGCTTGAAGCGGTTCAGGTGCCCGGCAGTCAGGGTCAGGTTGTCGATGTCGGTGCTGGTCAGCTGGGTGCCCTGGTAGGTTTGCGGCAACAAGCGTGCATCGTTGTAGATCAGCACCGGGGTTTTCGGCAGCAAGGTGCCATGCTTGACCACGGTCTGCCCCAGGCGCGCCTTGGCCGTCACGCCGGCACTGGCAAACTCGTCTGCGGCGCGGCCATCGTCATGCGTCGGCAGCAAACCGGTACCGCTGCGGCCGCGGCCCGAATCGAGCCGCACGCCGAGCAGCCCCATGGCGTCGAGCCCCAGCCCCAGGGGGCCCTGGGTGAAGCCGGACTGATAGTCGAGCAGGAAGCCCTGCGCCCATTCCACCCGCTCGCTCTTGGCGGTGGCAGCGGCGCGCGGGCTCATGCCCTGTTCGTCGCGGAAGTTTTCGTTGAAGTACACATTGCGCAGTTGCAGCTTCAGCTTGCTATCGTCGACGAAACCGGCGGCGCCGGCCACAGGCAGCCAGCCGCACAGCAGGCCACAGGTGGCCCCACGGAAAACAGCTCGGGACATGATTGATACTCTATTGTTGTTTTTGGGTGAGCGGGGCGCCGGTCGGCGCCCGAAGCAGTTCAGACGAAGAAGGACAAGGCACCGGTGGCCAGCGCCAGCGCAGTGATCACCAACGATGTGAGCACCGCCCATTTCACCGTGGCTTTCTGGAAATCACCGATGTCGCGGTCGACCATCCCCACCAACAGCAGGGTCGAGGCCACCAGTGGGCTCATCAGGTGCACCGGCTGGCCCAGCACCGAGGCGCGGGCGATTTCAATCGGGTCGATGCCATAGGCGGTCGCGGCATTGGCCAGGATCGGTACCACGCCAAAGTAGTAGGCGTCGTTCGACAGCACGAAGGTCAATGGCATGCTGGTCAGGGCCACCACCAGTGGGAACCAGTGGCTCCAGGCGGCAGGAATCCAGTCGACCAGGGTCTGCGCCAGGGCGTCGACCATCTTGGTGCCCGAGAAGATACCGGCGAAGATGCCCGCGGCAAATACCAGCAATACCACGGTCATGGCATTGCCCGAATGGGCGAGGATGCGTTCTTTCTGCAAGTCCAGTTGCGGGTAGTTGATCATCAGCGCGGCGACGAAGCCGATCATGAAGAGGATCGCCGCGTGCATTACCCCGAAGACCAACGCGGTCATCACGGCGATCACCAGGGCCAGGTTTACATAGGCCAGGCGTGGGCGCTTGTAGGGAGCGTCGCCAAGGATTTCCTTGATGTAGCAATTGCCACCACCCGACTCCAGGGCGATGTTCCCGATGCGGCGACGCTCGGCACGGCCCAGCAGGAAGGCGGTGAATACCACCCAGGCAGCGCCACCGATCACGGTCGGCAACATCGGGATGAAGTATTCGGTGGCGTCCAGGCCCAACGCGGCGATGGCCCGGGTAGCCGGCCCGCCCCAGGGGCTCATGCCACTCATGATGCTCAGCGACAGCATCGACACCGTGGCCAGGATCATCGGGTTCATGCCGATGCGCTTGTACAACGGCAGCATGGCCGCGCAGGTGATCATGTACGTGGTGGTGCCGTCACCGTCCAGCGCTACCACCAGCGACAGCAGCGCGGTGCCGATGGCGATCTTGACCGGGTCGCCATTGACGCGCTTGAGAATCTTGCGGATCAGCGGGTCGAACAGGCCGGCATCGATCATCAGGCCGAAGAACAGGATGGCGAACAACAGCAGTGCGGCTGACGGTGCCACCATTTTCAAGCCATCGAGCATCATCTTGCCCAGGTCGGGGGCAAAGCCACCGATCACTGCGAAGACAATCGGTACGACGGTGAGCGCCACGATGGGGGACAGGCGTTTACTCATGATCAGGTAGGTGAAGGTCACCACCATGATCAGGCCCAGGAGTGCGAGCATGGTTTTTTCTCTTGTTTTTATTGTGTTGCGGCCGCCAGCAGGGCAGACGGCCCCCTACCCCACCCGCACCGTCAGGTTGCTGGGTGGGATTTCAAGTCAGCGAGGACAGATGGAAAAGGTGTTCAGCCGTGGTGCCGAGGCTCCGCAGCCCAGTCGGCCTGTGCCGTATCGGCTTCGTCTGCAGCGGCCGGGATTCCGTTCAGGCGGCGCAGCAGCGTTTTCCGGTCACAGGCATTCTCCGACAAGGAGATGACCACGGTCGCGACGGCGTTGCTGGCCAGGCTGGTCAGGGCGCGCGCTTCGGACATGAAGCGGTCGATACCGATCAGCAAGGCAAGCCCGGCGAGCGGGATGTCGTGGATCACGGTGAGGGTCGAGGCCAGGGCCACGAAACCACTGCCGGTCACGCCCGCTGCCCCTTTGGACGACAGCAGCATGATCGCCAGCATGGTCACCGTCTGGCCAAGGGTCAGGTCGATGTTGCAGGCCTGGGCGATGAACACCGCGGCCAGCGACAGGTAGATGGCCGTGCCGTCGAGGTTGAAGGAATAGCCGGTAGGCAGCACCAGCCCGACCACGCCCTTCTTGCAGCCCAGTTTCTCCAGCTTCTCCAGCATGCGCGGCAGCACCGGCTCGGTGGAGGACGTGCCGAGCACCACCAGGAACTCCTCGCGGAAGTAGCGCAGCAGCTTCCACAGGCTGAAGCCATAGGCACGGCAGATGCCGCCGAGCACCACCAGCACGAAGAACGCACAGGCGATATACAGCGTACCGACCAGCTTGGCCAAGGCACCCAGCGAGGTCACGCCGTACTGGCCGACCGTGAACGCCAGTGCACCGAAGGCGCCGATGGGGGCGAAGCGCATCAGGTAGCCGAAGATGCGGAACACCATGGTCGAGGCCGATTCCAGCACATTCAGTACCGGCTTGCCCTTCTCGCCCATGGACGACAGGGCAAAACCGCTGAGCACGGCGATGAACAGCACCGGCAGCACCTCACCCTTGTTGAACGCACCGATGAAGGTGTCCGGGATGATGTGCATGAAGAAGTCGACCACGCTGAGCTTGGCCGCCGACGCAGCGTACTGGCTCAGCCCGGCAGTGCTGAGGGTCGCAGGGTCGATGTTCATGCCGACGCCCGGGCGGAACAGGTACACCGCCGCCAGGCCGATCATCAGGCTGACCACGGTCAGGCCCAGGAACAACAGCAATGTCTTGCTCATCAAGCGCCCCAGGGAGCGCTTGTCGGTCATGCCGGCGATGCCGGTGACGATGGTGCAGAACACCACCGGGGCAATCATCATCTTGATCAGCTTGATGAAAGCATCACCCAGCGGCTTGAGCGCAACAGCCTGTTGCGCCCAGAAGTGGCCGACCACTACGCCCAGCAGGACGGCGCAGAGGATCTGAAAGTACAGCGATTTGGCGAGTCTCATGAGGCATCACCCATTGTTGAAATTGTGCGGATGCGCTTGTTGCAATTGTTTGGAGCTGAACGGCTGCCAGAGCTACCCGGCCAATCTGCGGAATGTAGGGGCGTAAACGAAACCTGAGAACAACCGTCGGGCAGTTCGCACCACCGAGGCCTGGATGGTCTTGCCATCGGCGCCGGTGCGCGACAATGCCACATCGATGCCACCGCTTGGGTGTTCCAGGCGCACTTCGGTCAATTGCTCGGCGCCCTCGCCCAGCAGTTCACCGATCACGGTGCCAGGGCTGACACAGGCAGTGGCCAACCCGATCGAACCTGTAATGGCCAGCGCGCGGTGGCAGCTGTGCGGCATGAAGTAGCGAACCTGCAGGGTGCCGTCATAGCGCGGCTTGGAAACCAACACCGGCTTGGGGATGACCATCCCGCTGACATCGCCCAGGCCCATGGCCTTGCCGGCCTTAAGGCGCAGCGCTTCCAGGCGCTTGAGCAGGTCCTCGTTGGCATCGAGTTCGGCAGGCGTTTCCGAACCGGTGACACCGAGCTGGCTGGCCTCGACCACCATCATCGGCATGGCCATGTCGATGCAGGTGACCGGTACACCGTCAATCACGTCCATGGCCTGGCCGGTCGGGAACAGCTTGCCGGTCTTGCTGCCAACCGCATCGAGGAACGTCAGCTGCACCGGGGCGGCAGTGCCCGGAACGCCATCGATCGCCGTGCGGCCTTCGTAACGCACGATCCCGCCGGGGGTTTCCACCAGCGAGTTGACGAACGTTCCGGTGTTGAGGTTGCGGATGCGCACCAGGGTCTTGCCTTCCTGGCCCTTGACCAACCCTTGCTCGATGGCGAACGGGCCAACGGCGCACAGCATGTTGCCGCAGTTAGGGGCGGTGTCGACCCTGCGCTGCGCGACCATGACCTGCACGAACAGGTAATCTACGTCAGCGTCGGCATGCAGCGAAGGGCTTACAATCGCCACCTTGCTGGTCTGCGGGCTACCGCCACCGATCCCGTCGATCTCCAGTTCATGCCCGGAGCCCATCAGGTTGATCAGTAATTCGTCGCGCTCGACCACGTTGGCAGGCAGGTCCCAGGCGTGGAAAAACGGCCCCTTGGAGGTGCCACCGCGCATGAGTACGCAAGGAATTCGTTGCATGATTTCGCACTCTTGTTGATCAATGGACATCATTGATGTTGTGGACACAAGATTGACAGGGATGGATAAATCAATCCAATGCAAATATCGTAGCTATTATTCCGATCCAGGCATCAATTAAACACCGGGGCCAGAGAGCGATTCGAGATGGAATATGAACTCCAAGACATCCGATCTTTCGTGAAAATCGCCGAACTCGGCAGTTTCCACGAGGCTGCGGAAGCGCTGCATTTGTCCCAGCCGGCGCTCAGCCGGCGGATCAAGAAGCTGGAAGAAGGGTTGGGCACGTCCCTGCTTGAGCGCACCACCCGTCGCGTCAGCCTGACCAGTGTCGGGCGCGACTTCCTGCCCAAGGCCAGGCGCCTGCTGGATGACTTCGAAGACTCGATCCTGAGCATTCGCGAGCTGGCCGAGCGCCAGACCGGCCAGGTGACCCTGGCCTGCATCCCCACCGCCGCGTTCTATTTCCTGCCGTCGGTGATTCGCGACTACAACGAGCAATACCCGAAGATCCGTATCCGCCTGCTTGACCTCAGTGCCAACGACGGGCTTGAAGCCGTGCTGCGCGGTGAAGCCGACTTCGGCATCAACATGATGAGCGGCCAGCACCCGGACATCGAGTTCGTCTCGCTGGTACAGGAGCATTTCGTGCTGGCCTGCCGTCGCGACCACAAGCTGGCAAACCGGGAATGCGTGACCTGGACGGAACTGGCCGACTACCGCCTGATTGGCGTGGGCCGGCTGAGCGGCAACCGAATGCTGCTGGACCACGCCCTGTCCGGGCTCAACCTGCGGCCCAAGTGGTTTTATGAAGTGCAGCACCTGTCCACCTCGCTGGGCATGGTCGAAGCCGGGCTGGGCGTGTCGGCCATGCCCAGCCTGGCCATGCCCAACGCCGACCACCCGACGCTGGTCAGCGTGCCGCTGACCGAACCCGAGGTCACTCGCACCCTGGGCCTGGTCTACCGGCGTGGCGCCTCGCTGTCGCCGGCGGCGGAAAAATTCGTCTCGATCCTGCTGGAGAAGTGGCCCAACCGCTGACCGGTCAGCCTGGCGTTGGCCTGGGTGCAGCGAGGGGTGCAGGGCGGCAGCACTCATCGTCATTCCCCGCCCAGGCCGAGGGTGTTGGGGCGGCGCTTCTCGATGGCGAACTTGAGCAGGGCCGCCGAGCGGAACAGCCCATGGGCGAACTTGCCATAGGGCAACGTGATGAACAGCGCCATGACCGTACCCAGGTGCAGCGCCAGCACGATCGCCATTGCTGCGGTATCACGCAGGCCCAGCAAGGCAAGGCCACTGGCGCTGACCAGCAGCAGGAGCAGAATGAAGGCACGGTCCATGGGGCGCTGGGCGACGTCGCCCTGCTCCGGGGCCCGGCGCAGGTTCAGCGCCAGCAACCCGAGCGGGCCGACGATCAGGCCGATACCCCCCAGGGTACCCAGCAGCACCGGCGCGCTGAGCAGCGGGTATGGCGCCTGCTGGCCCAGCAGGTAGTGGTAGCCGGTAGCGACCACCGTGGCTGCAAAGCACAGCATGAAGCCGTAGAAGGTCATGTGATGGAAGCGCCGGCGCCACAGCGTGTAGCGGTCATCGGCATTGTTGCAGCCCTGGCCGTGGCCACCGTCCAGGTACTTCAAGGTCAACACGGCGCTGGTTGCCTCCAGCACGGCGCCTTGGGCGGGTTGCGCCTGGGCGCTTGCAGGCGAGACAGCGCGCCAGAAGCGACGTACCGTCACCCCAAGCGCCAGGCCCGCCGCAGCGAATACCCCACCGAACATCAATGCCAGGGTGTTGTGCGGGAATACCGCGTAGAAGTTTCCGGCCAGCCGCCCCGGCAACAACGTGCCGTTGAGCCACAAGGTCAGCAGCAGGAACAGCGATAGGGCCAGCGACAGGGCAACGGCGACGTAGCTGCCGTTGTGCTGATACAGCCGGCCGAAGCGGGCCGGCCAGGCATACTCGGCGTAGGTCTGGCCACGCACCTTGGCCATGGCCTGGGGCACGTTCACGGCAAATTCGTGGGGGTCGGCGTACTGGCAGGCATGCAGGCAGGCCCCACAGTTGTGGCACAGATTGGCCAGGTAGTGGATGTCGGCCTTGCCGAACTCAAGCCGACGGGTCATTGCCGGGAATACGGCACAAAAGCCCTCGCAGTAGCGGCAGGCGTTGCAGATACGCATTTGCCGGTCGACTTCCTGCTCTTCCAGGTTCAGCGCAGGTATCAGTTCAAGTGCTGCGGGTTGGGCGACGGGCTGGTGTGCTTCAGGCAGTTGCGCGGTCATGGTCGTTCTCGTGTTCTGGATGGTCGTGGCCGGTTGCGGCAGCGGCGCTGGTGCCGGCGATGCGGCCGAAGGCAGTGCCGATGGACATGCCGACACCTGCCGTGTAGCCCTTGCCCAGCACATTGCCCGCCATCATTTCGCCGGCGACGAACAGGTTGGGGCTGGGCCGACCGGCAAAATGCACGGCCGCCGTTTCATCGGTGCGCAGCCCCAGGTAGGTGAAGGTCACGCCGGGGCGCAGCGGGTAGCCGTAGTAAGGCGGCGTGTCGAGCGGCCGAGCCCAGTGGCTTTTCACCGGTTGCAGGCCTTGGGTGTGGCAGTCGTCCAGGCGGGTGTGATCGAAGCTGCCGACCCGGCAGGCGCGGTTGTAGGCCTGCACCGTCTCGACGAAGGCCGGCACGGGCAAACCGAGCAACGCCGCCAGCCCCTCCAGGGTGTCGGCGCGGGCGCCCGGGAACACTGGCGGCATGAAACGACCTAGGGCTTTCTGGTCAATGATCGAGAAGCCCACCTGCCCTGGCTGCTGAGCCACCAGCCGGCCCCAGATGGCATAGCGCTTGGGCCAGAAATCCTCGCCTTCATCGTAAAAGCGCTGGCCGTCGCGGTTGACCACCACCCCCAGCGACACACAGTCGATACGCGTGCAGATGCCGCCGTCGTAAAGCGGCGCCCGGGCGTCGATCGCCACCATGTGCGCTTGCGTGGGGTCGCCGATGGTGTCGGCACCCTGTTCGATCATGCGGCGCAACAGCACCCCTTCGTTGAACCGCGTACCACGAATCAGGAAGTTGTCCGCAGGCCATTCGCCCCGCTCGTTCTGCCCCCAGGCATCGCGCAACCACTGGCGGTTGGACTCGAAGCCACCGGCCGCCAGCACACAACTGAGCGCCTCGATACGTTCGCCCGGCAGGGTGCGCCCCTGAACCTCGCGCGCCGGCACATGGGCCGCAACGAAGCGGCCGTTGTCCAGCTCGATGTCGGCCACAGGCGTGTCGTAGCGTATCTGCACGCCCAGCGCTTCGGCGCTGCGGAAATAGGCATTGACCAGTGCCTTGCCACCCCCCATGAAAAACGCGTTGGTACGGGCAGTGTGCAGCGCACCCGACAAGGAAGGCTGAAAATGCACGCCATGCCGGCGCATCCAGCCCCGGCAACTGGCAGAGGCACGGATCACCAGGCGCGCGAGCTTTTCGTCGGTCTGGCCCCCGGTGACCTTGAGCAGGTCCTGCCAGAACTCCTCTTCGGGGTATGCTTCGACCAGCACATCCTGCGGGGCGTCATGCATGCAGCGCAGGTTGCGCGTGTGTTGGGAATTGCCACCACGCCAGGCGCGGGGTGCGGCTTCGAGCAGCAGCACGCTGGCTCCGGCCTCGCGCGCCATCAGCGCGGCACAGAGGGCGGCATTACCCCCTCCGATGACTAGCACATCGATCATTTCGCCTCCAGGTCACGAAGCGCCGAATGGTCGGCTGCTCCTCGTGGCCAGGGACTTTAATCAGTGCCCGGGGGGGGCGAAACGCGGTGACACCGGGGGGGCCTTCAGTTTTTCTAAAGGGTGGGCAAGCGGCGGGCCACCGTCAGAGCAGCCGGGCGCCAGGCCACCGCCCCTGCTCCACCAGCGCCCGCGCCACTTCCTGCAGCACGATCCGGGTCGCCAGTGCAGCCGGTGACAGCTCGTCGTCGGCCAGGCTGACCATCACATTGCGGCGCTGCGCCTGGGCATCATCAATGGCATAGACCCGCAACCCCGCCTGGTGCGCCCGGGCCACCGTGGCGCCCGGCTGCAGGGTGGCGGCATGGCCCGCACAAACGCAATCCGTCAGCAGCGACAGGCCATCGACTTCCATGACAATGTTGGCCTCCAGCCCGGCACGCTCGAAGATCGCGCGCAGGGTCGCGCGCAAGCCGTGCTGTGTGCTGGGCATCACCAAAGGCAGCGTGGCGATCTGCTGCAACGTCAGCGATTCACCCCATTCGGGGCGCACCAGCGCGGCGGGGATGAGTGCAAACAGCCGCTCGGTCAGCAGCGGCCGCACATCCAGCCGCGGGCCCGCTTCTGCCTGGAACAACACCGCAAGGTCAAGGTGCCTGGCGTTGAGCTGGTTCACCAGGTAGCCCGACAGCATCTCCACCAGGTGCAGGCGGATGTCGGGGTAGCGTTCACGCATCTTGTCGATCAGCGCCAGGCCCAGCACCGACGCTGTAGTCGGCGCCAGGCCCACGCTGACATAGCCGCTCATGCGGCCGCTTTGCGCGGCCAGCACAGCATGCTCTGCCTGGCGCAGGGCCAGGCGCGCGTGGTACTCGAAGGCCAGGCCCGCAGCAGTCGGCGACACGCCGGTGCTCGAGCGCGTCAGCAACCGGGTACAGACCTCGCTTTCCAGCTTCGACAATTGCTGGCTCAGTGCCGAAGCACCGATACCAAGCTCGACCGCAGCCCTGCCAAGGCTGCCGTGCTCCAGAACACTCAGGAAATAGCGAAGTTGACGTAACTCCATACAGCTCTCTTTCAACGATAGGGGGCTATCCTTGCGCATCTTAGCCTGTAGCAGGCCCGATGGCGCCGCCCCCTGCCGCTAACCGCGCGAATGGGGCAGTGGCTTCAGGCCGCTGTCCTCGATCGCTGCGTCGGCTTGTGGCGATGCCAGGTAGTCAAGCAGCGCCTGCGCGGCGGCATGGTGCTGGCTGTTGCTGACCACCGCGCCCGAATACAGGGTCATTTTCTGGGCTTCGGCCGGGATCAGGCCAACGATATCGATGCCCTTGACGGGTTTGAGCTCGCTCAACTGCTGGAAGCCGATTTCAGCCTGGCCGCGAGCGATCACAGCGCCTACCGGCTCGGCAGGAATCATGTGGGCCTTGGCCGCGAAGCCAGCACCCAGGTGCATGCCGGGGAACAGGGTCTTGGACAGGTAGACGCCGCTGGCGCTGTCGGAGTACGCCACGGATTTGCTGTTGAGCAGTACGGCGCGCAAGCCCTGCAAGGTGCTGATATCCGGCTTGGGCTGGCCTTGGCGCACGGCCATGGCGATGAATGATTGGCCCAGGTCGACCCGGCTGCTCTTGTCAGCCTGGCCACCCGCCACCAGCTTGTCCAGGGCAGCACCCACCATCAGCACAACGTCCGCCGGCTCGGCACGGGCAAGCCTGTTGGGAATGGCCTGTGGCGTTTCGCCCATGGAAGGCGCGGCCAGCACCTGCAGCTTGACCCCGAATTTCTTCTCGTAGGCAGGCGCCACTTCCCGGATTGCGCCCATGATGCCACCGGAGCTCAGGACCGTGAGGGTTGGCGGTTCGGCAGGCGCAGCCTGGGCGAGCGAGCAGGTCAATGAAGATGCCAATACAGCAGCACAGGACAACATTCGAAACACTGGAGTTTTCTCCGCAGTAAAAGCACGGCATGCTAGCGAAGCGGGAAGCGCCTGCGGCGTGAAGCAGCCATTAAGAATGTTTCACTTACGGTTTTCGGAGCGCTTTTCTACACCCAGTTGTCAGTTGAATAACGACCACCGAGCATGGCCCGGGCGAAGCCGTGTGCCTGTCCGTTGCGGCCGGTGCACACCGCAGGTGCGCTCCTCCCATGATCCCTTTCGAGATTGCATCTTGGCCAAACCACGCTCTCCCGCTTCCCCCGACGGCGCCCTCGATTGGCTGAACTTCTTTTTGGCAGATGTGCGCGACGGGCTTGGGCCATACCTGGCCATCTACCTGCTGGCGGTGCATCAATGGCAACCGGCAAGCATCGGCCTGGTAATGAGCCTGGCAGGCATTGCTGCACTGTTGGCGCAAACCCCGGCAGGGGCATTGATCGACCGTACCAAAGCCAAGCGTGCCGTGGTGGTGATCGCTGCGCTGCTGGTGACTGGCAGCTGCCTGTTGTTGCCGTGGATTTCCTCGTTCAGCGGGGTAGCCCTGACCCAGACCATCAGTGCCCTGGCGGGCTCGATCTTTGCGCCAGCGATTGCCGCCATATCCTTGGGCATCAGCGGCCCCAAGGCCTTTACCCGCCGGGTAGGCCGCAACGAAACCTTCAACCATGCCGGCAACGCCTGTTCGGCGCTGCTGGCCGGCGGCCTGGCCTACCTGTTCGGCCCGGTGGTGGTGTTCTACCTGATGGCCGTCTTGACCGTGGCCAGTGTGGTGGCAGTGAGCTGCGTGCCTGCCACGGCCATCGATCACCAACTGGCTCGCGGCCTGGCGCATGGCCCTGGCGGTGATGACGCCCCTGCAGGGCTGCGTGTACTGCTGCACAACCGGACCCTGCTGGTATTCGCCGCGTGTTGCGCGCTGTTTCACCTGGCCAACGCGGCCATGCTGCCACTGGTCAGCCAGAAGCTCTCGCAGGTCGACCTGCAGCTGGCCACCCCGCTGACCTCCGCCTGCATCGTTGCCGCGCAACTGGTGATGGTGCCCATGGCGCTGCTGGTAGGCGCCAAGGCCGAACACTGGGGCCGCAAACCGTTCCTGCTGATCGGTTTCCTGATACTGCCGCTTCGCGGGGCGCTCTATGTGGTGTCTGACAACCCGTTCTGGCTGGTGGGCGTGCAACTGCTCGATGGCATCGGCGCCGGGATCTTCGGTGCGCTGTTCCCGATTGTGGTCAAGGACCTGACCGAAGGCACCGGCCGATTCAATGTGAGCCTTGGCGCGCTGACCGCGGTGTTCGGGCTGGGCGCCGCGCTCAGCCCTGGCATCGCCGGGCTGGTGGTGCAGGCTGCAGGCTACGATGCGGCGTTCCTGACCCTGGCCGGTATCGCCGGGGTCGCCTTCATCCTGGTAGTGCTGGCGCTGCCAGAAACGCACCCGCGCAGCCTGCCAGCGCCACTGCCCACCCCTGTCGGAAACTGAGCGCCTTATGCCTGTCAGTGAAAGTGCATTGATCATCTGGGCGGTCGCCGCACTGGCGACCTGCGGCGTCATTTTGCGCCCATGGCGCGTTCCGGAGTACGTCTGGGCCATGGGCGGGGCGGTGCTGCTGGTCGGCCTTGGCCTGATGACGCCTCGGCGGGCCCTGGCCGCGGTGGCCGAAGGCGGTGACGTCTACCTGTTTCTGATCGGCATGATGGTACTGGCCGAACTCGCTCGCCAGGAAGGCCTGTTCGACTGGCTGGCACGGTATGCCGTGCAGCATGCGCGGGGTTCCGGGCAACGGCTGTTCGACCTGGTATTCCTGGTGGGCACGCTGGTTACGGTGTTCCTGTCCAACGACGCCACGGCCGTGGTCCTGACCCCGGCAGTCTATGCCGCGTGCAAGGCCGCCAAGGCCGACCCGCTGCCCTACCTGTTCATCTGCGCGTTCATCGCCAACGCCGCGAGTTTCGTCCTGCCTATCTCCAACCCTGCCAACCTGGTGGTATTCGGCAGCCATATGCCGCCACTGCTGGACTGGCTACGCCAGTTCAGCCTGCCTTCCCTGGCCGCAATCTGCCTGACCTATGGGGTGCTGCGGGTGACTCAGCGCCGGCAGATCCGCCAACCGCTGGCGCTGAGCGTGAGCGGCGCGCCCCTGACGACTGGCGCCCGCCTGTGTGCAATGGGCATCGTGGTCACCGGCGCGTTGCTGCTGGGCGCCTCGGCACTGGATCGGGCGCTGGGGCTGCCAACGTTCTGTGCCGGGGTGGCGACCACGGCACTGATCCACCTGTGGCAACGACGCAGCCCACTGCCGGTGCTGCGCCACGTGGCCTGGGGCGTGCTGCCCTTGGTGGCAGGCCTGTTCATACTGGTCGAAGCCGTTGCACAGACCGGGCTGATCGAGCGCCTCGCCCAGGCACTGGCCAGCCTGTCCGCACAAACACCGGTTACCGCCAGCTGGGTCGGCGGCGTGGGTGTGGCGATCGCCAGCAACCTGATGAACAACTTGCCCACCGGGTTGATCGCCGGGTCCATGGGCTCGCTGGTGGCGCTGCCCCAGCAAACCACTGCAGCCTTGCTGATCGGCGTCGACCTGGGGCCGAACCTGTCGATTACCGGCTCCCTGGCCACCCTGTTGTGGCTGGTGGCGATCCGCCGGGAAGGGGAACATGTCAGCGCATGGCGTTTTCTGTGCCTGGGTGCGCTGGTGATGCCGCCTGCGTTGGCCGCCGCGCTGCTGGCCCTGTGGGTATGACAGGGCCCGCCAGCGGCCAGCACTGCTAAAGCATCAAGGCATGGCCGTGGCTGCCTCGGCCGGCTGCGCTTCCAGCTGCACCTGAATCGGCGCTGCTTCGGGCGGCGGTGCCAGCGGCTGCGAACCTTGGCTGTCATCCACTACAGGTACCACTGGCGACTCCGTGGCTGGGGCAGCCGCTGCTGGCGCGGGCTGCGCTTCGGTGACAGGCGCGGCCTGCGCGGCGGGCGTAGTTTCAGCAGCGGGCGCCGGCGCTGCTGCCGCTGGGGTCGGTGCCAGCGGGTTCGCCGCCGCTTGCTCCGGCAGCCCCAGGGTAACCGCCGGCTTTTCTACTTTTGGCGCTTCGACCTTGGCTTTGCTGACCTTCTTCGGCTTGGGCAGGTAACTTTCCACCAAGGCAAAATAGCGATCATAGAATTGCGCCGCCGTTACCGTCTCGCTCGCGACCTTGACCATCGAGTCGTCGCTGGAGCCAATCGGCATCGACACCGACCCCAGCACGCCCACGCCCAGGCTGGCCGAGGTGTTGGACTTTTTCAGCGCGTAGCGGTCCTGCAGGGCGTTGGCGAACATGGTCGAGTGCTGGTCGTCACTCGCGTCTGGCGCGCAGGTAACGTTGAAGCTGATCTGCAGGTGGTTTTCGCTGTTCTGCTGGAAGCTCTTATTGCCCACTACCTGGTTGGCACCGCTGCTGGTGATGATGTAGCCCTGGCTGAGCAAGGCGCGCCGCGCCGCCTCGCAAGAGCCGGCATCGCTTACCGGGAAACTGCGCGAGAACGTACCCGAGTCAGCGAAGTTCTCGTGCTCGTAGACGGCCGCTTTTTTCGAGGAACAACCGCTCACGCCCGCCAGCACCAGGGCCAGCCCGAGCGCACCAAAGACGGAAGATCTGGTCATTGCGTATTCCGGGTATGTCGAGAGGGTGCCTATTGTGCAACACAGCAGGCAAGCACACCAACCACTGGTCGGTGAAGAACCTGTAAGGTTGGTGTAAATGTGGGCCCAGGCCAATAACAGCCAGGTACCAGAACGAAAAAAGCGACCCGAAGGTCGCTTTGACGTTGCCTCAAGGCGTTCATGGGGCCTAGGGGCGAAGATGGCGCAGCGGACGGGACTCGAACCCGCGACCCCCGGCGTGACAGGCCGGTATTCTAACCGACTGAACTACCGCTG
>NZ_RHQO01000004.1:0-150485 GCF_003935475.1 Pseudomonas sp. p99-361
AATTGCTTGATTCGATTTGTTAAAGAGCGGTTGGTTAAGAGCGTTTCGTCTCAACCGAGGCGCGCATTCTACGCTTTCCTCACTTGCTGTCAAGCGTTTATTTTGAAGTTTTTTGCGAGAAACTCGTTTAGCTTCAAACACTTGACTCGCTGCGATCTCTCGTAGCGGGAGGCGAATCATACAGCGTTTAGAAGCGCTGTCAACCATCATCTCGACCGCATTCGATCATTCGATCGTAGCCCTTACAGCGCCCTCCGAATCGATTAACTCATTGAATTTCAAGGAGTTTGTCGTTCCATTGTCGCTGGAAGTGGGGCGCATTATAAGGGGATTCGAGAGGGCGTCAACCTTTAATTTCAAGAAAACCCTAAAAAGCAAAACGGGGAGGCCTACCGGCCTCCCCGCTCCCCCTCACCCCTTACAAGCTTGGGAACGCAAACTGCGATGCTTCATGGCTGGCCCGCTGCGGCCAACGCTGGGTAATTGCCTTGCGACGGGTATAGAAGCGCACCCCGTCCGGCCCGTACGCATGCAGGTCACCGAACAACGAACGTTTCCAACCACCAAAGCTGTGATACGCCACCGGCACCGGCAGCGGAACGTTGACTCCCACCATGCCCACTTCGATTTCGTCGCAGAACAAACGCGCGGCCTCACCGTCACGGGTGAAGATGCACGTGCCGTTGCCATATTCATGATCGTTGATCAGTTGCATGGCCTGTTCCAGGCTGTTGACCCGCACCACGCACAGTACCGGGCCGAAAATCTCTTCTTTATAGATACGCATCTCTGGCGTGACCTTGTCGAACAAGGTACCGCCCACGAAGTAGCCATCTTCATTCCCGGCCACTCGGAAGCCACGGCCATCCACCACCAGCTCGGCCCCCGCTGCAACGCCCTCATCGATGTAGCCCACCACCTTGTCACGCGCAGCGGCAGTGACCAGTGGCCCCATGTCCAGACCGCACGAAGTGCCTGCACCAATCTTCAAGGCTTTGATCTGCGGTTGCAGCTTGGCGATCAGCGCATCAGCCACCTGGTCACCCACGCACACCGCCACCGAAATGGCCATGCAGCGCTCGCCACACGAACCGTAGGCCGCCCCCATCAGTGCGCTGACCGCGTTATCCAGGTCGGCGTCCGGCATCAGTACCGCATGGTTCTTGGCACCACCCAGGGCTTGCACGCGCTTGCCGCGCTTGGTGCCCTCGGCATAGATGTACTCGGCAATCGGCGTAGAACCCACAAAACTGAGCGCTTTCACTTCCGGCGCTTCGATCAACGCATCCACCGCTTCCTTGTCACCGTGCACCACGTTGAGGATGCCCTTCGGCAGACCGGCCTCCAGCAGCAACTGGGCGATGAACAGGGTGGAGCTAGGGTCACGTTCGGACGGCTTGAGAATGAAGGCGTTACCACAGGCAATCGCCAGCGGGTACATCCACAGCGGCACCATGGCCGGGAAGTTGAACGGCGTAATACCGGCAACCACACCCAACGGCTGGAAATCAGACCAGGCATCGATGTTCGGGCCCACGTTGCGGCTGTACTCGCCTTTGAGCACTTCAGGCGCGGCGCAGGCAAACTCGACGTTCTCGATACCACGCTTCAGTTCGCCAGCGGCGTCTTCCAGCGTCTTGCCATGCTCTTCGCTGATCATTTGCGAAATGCGCGCTTCATTCTGCTCCAGCAGTTGCTTGAAGCGGAACATCACCTGAGCCCGCTTGGCCGGTGGCGTATTGCGCCAAGCTGGGAACGCCGCCTTGGCCGAATCAATCGCTTCCTGCACGGTCGCGCGGCTGGCCAGCTCGACTTTGCGCACGGCCTGGCCGGTGGATGGGTTGAAGACATCGGCGGTGCGCTCACCCTTGGTAACCAGCTCGCCGTGAATCAGGTGCTGAACAATGCTCATGCAAAACTCCAGATGAAGAAGGTAGAGGCCGGCGCGCGTCTGCGCACGCGCCGCGCAGCAAAATCAGAAAGATCAGTCGATCAGGTTCAGGGTTTCGCCGACAGCGTCGAACAGGCGGTCCAGTTCATGCGGCTGTGTGTTGAAGGTTGGGCCGAACTGCAAGGTGTCGCCACCAAAGCGTACATAGAAGCCCGCGCGCCACAGTTTCATCGCCGCTTCGTAAGGGCGAACAATGGCATCACCGTCACGGGCGGCGATCTGGATCGCGCCAGCCAGGCCATAGTTACGGATATCGACGACGTTCTTGGTGCCCTTCACGCCGTGCAGCAGCTTTTCGAAGTGCGGTGCCAGCTCGGCGGAGGCCTGCACCAGGTTTTCCTTCTGCAGCAGGTCCAAGGCAGCGATACCCGCGGCACAGGCCACCGGGTGGGCCGAGTAGGTATAACCGTGCGGGAACTCCACGGCGTACTCTGGCGTTGGCTGGTCCATGAAGGTCTGGTAGATCTCGCTGCTGGCAATCACCGCGCCCATCGGAATGGCGCCGTTGGTCACCTGCTTGGCGATGCACATCAGGTCCGGGGTTACGCCGAAGGCCTGCGAGCCGGTCATGGCGCCCATGCGGCCGAAGCCGGTAATCACCTCGTCGAAGATCAGCAGAATGTTGTACTGGGTGCAGATTTCACGCAGGCGCTTGAGGTAACCCTTAGGCGGCGGCAGCACACCGGCGGAACCGGCCATGGGCTCGACGATCACCGCGGCGATATTGGACGCGTCGTGCAGCTCGATCAGTTTGAGCATTTCTTCGGCAAGGGCGATGCCACCCTCTTCGGGCATGCCTTTGGAGAACGCGTTCACCGGCAATACGGTATGAGGCAGGTGATCGACATCCAGCAGTTGGCCGAACATCTTGCGGTTGCCATTGACCCCACCCAGGCTGGTGCCGGCGATGTTCACGCCGTGGTAGCCACGGGCACGGCCGATGATCTTGGTCTTGGTCGCCTGGCCTTTCAGGCGCCAGTAAGCCCGCACCATCTTCAGCGCCGTGTCGGCGCACTCGGAGCCCGAGTTGGTATAGAAGACGTGGTTCAGGTTACCTGGCACCAGGTCGGCGATCTTTTCCGCCAGCTGGAACGACAATGGGTGGCCGAACTGGAACGCCGGGGAGTAATCGAGCGTGCCCAACTGGCGGGTCACCGCGTCGGTGATTTCCTTGCGGGTGTGCCCGGCGCCGCAGGTCCACAGGCCGGAAAGCGCGTCAAAGATCCTGCGCCCCTGGTCATCGACCAGGTGGTTGCCATCGGCCGCCACGATCAGGCGCGGGTCGCGCTGGAAGTTGCGGTTGGCCGTGTACGGCATCCAGTGGGCGTCAAGCTTGAGCTGGCTGGCGATACCCACGGGGGCGGTTTCAGGCATGTTCATCGGCGGTTCCTCGAAAGACGATCAGGCAACGATGGATGTGGTTGCAGCTAAGTTGGCACGCGGATAGAGTCTGAAAAAGCCTACATTTCTAATCTTCACACAGGCCGCTACTAAACTAATGAGCCGACGCCCCGATCCACTTGCGCAGGTCAGCGACTTCGACATCCGCCTGCTGAAGATCTACCGCAGCGTAGTCGAATGCGGTGGTTTTTCGGCCGCCGAGAACGTGCTGGGCATCGGCCGCTCGGCCATCAGCCAGCAAATGAACGACCTCGAGCAACGCCTGGGGCTGCGCCTGTGCCAGCGCGGCCGCGCCGGTTTCTCGCTGACCGAGGAAGGCCGGGAGGTCTATCATTCGGCCCTGCAACTGCTCAGCGCACTGGAAAGCTTCCGTACCGAGGTCAATGGCCTGCACCAGCATCTGCGCGGCGAGCTGAACATCGGCCTGACCGATAACCTGGTCACCCTGCCGCACATGCGCATCACCCATGCCCTGGCCGAACTCAAGGACCGTGGCCCCGATGTGCGCATCCAGATCCGCATGATCGCGCCCAGCCAGGTCGAACACGGCGTGCTCGACGGCAGCCTGCATGTAGGCGTGGTGCCACAGACCAGCCCGCTTTCGGGCCTGGAATATCAACCGTTGTACAGCGAGCGTTCCTTGCTGTACTGCGCGGTCGGTCACCCACTGTTCTATGCAGACGACCAGCAGATCGACGACGAGCGACTCAACAGCCAGGAAGCCATCACCCCCACATTCCGCCTGCCGGCCGAAATCCAGGCGCATTACCAGGCGCTGCACTGCACGGCCAGTGCTTCGGACCGTGAGGGCATGGCGTTTCTCATCCTTACCGGGCGCTACATCGGTTACCTGCCCGACCACTACGCCACGTTCTGGGTCCAGCAGGGCCGCTTGCGGGCACTCAAACCGCGCGAGCGCTTCTACGACCTGAGCCTGAGCTGGGTGACACGCAAAGGCAGGCGACCCAACCTGGTTCTGGAAAGCTTTCTCGACAGCCTGGCTGCGACACGCTGATGCCTGTCTCTGCCGCAAACGCTTGTCACCTTGGCACAGGCAGGTAATCTTGTCCGACAGCCGCAGCCACTGACCCGTACGGAATCGTCCATGACCCTAGAAGTCCCTGCGCATCGCCTATCCGCCTCGGGCAAGCCCGCGGGCCGCATCCGCCAGAAGAACGAACAGGCCATTATCCAGGCCGCCGAAGACGAGTTTGCCCGCCATGGCTTCAAGGGCACCAGCATGAACACCATTGCGCTGAAGGCAGGGTTGCCCAAGGCCAACCTGCATTATTACTTCACCAACAAGCTGGGCCTCTACATTGCCGTGCTCAGCAACATCATCGAGCTGTGGGACAGCACCTTCAACGCCCTGAGCGTCGAGGACGACCCCGGTGCAGCACTGAGCCAGTACATTCGCACCAAGATGGAGTTCTCGCGGCGCAACCCCCAGGCATCGCGTATTTTCGCCATGGAAGTGATCAGCGGCGGCACCTGCCTGACCGAGTACTTCAGTGCCGACTACCGCGAATGGTTCCGTGGCCGCGCCGCCGTATTCGAGGCGTGGATGGATGCCGGCAAGATGGACCGGGTAGACCCCGTGCATCTGATATTCCTGCTATGGGGCAGCACCCAGCACTATGCCGATTTCGCCACCCAGATCTGCCAGGTTACCGGCCGTAGCCGCCTGACCAAGCAAGACATGGAAGAAGCGAGCAACAACCTTATCCACATCATTCTCAAGGGCTGCGGCATCAAGCCGGCTGCCTGACCCACATTTATGCCCTCTACCCTTCTCGACCTCTGCGAATACCGCGAGGAAATCCGTAAAAGCCGCTTCATCACCCTGGCCGGGCCGATCACCAGTGCCGCCGAAGCGATGAGCTTCATCGAACGCCACAGCGACCTGGCCGCTACCCATAACTGCTGGGCCTGGAAGCTCGGCGCGCAGTACCGCAGCAGCGACGACGGCGAACCCGGTGGCACTGCCGGGCGGCCCATCCTGGCCGCGATCGAGGCGCAGGACTGCGATCAGGTCGTGGTGCTGGTGATTCGCTGGTACGGTGGTATCCAGCTGGGTACGGGCGGCCTGGCCAGGGCCTACGGTGGGGGCGCCAACAAGTGCCTGCAACAGGCCCCCAAGCGGCTGCTGGTGCAGCGCAGCGAGTTCGCCTGCAGTTGCAGCTTCAGCGAACTGGCACTGGTAAAACTGCGCCTGGCCGAGGTCGATGGGCTGGTGCTCGACGAGCAGTTCACAGCCAATGGCGTGGACCTGTTGATCGCTCTGGGTGAAGCCCACCTAGCAGCGTTGCAGCAGCAACTGGCCGACCTTAGCCGCGGGCGTATACTGCTGCAAGCGCGCTGAATCTGCCCACAACTGCTGTGGGCCTGCCTGTGGATAAGCTTGGGGCATCATGCTGCAAGCCAGAGCAGGCATGGCCTGTAGCGCTTTGATCATTATTTGATCGGCACTACCGGCAGGCTCAAGGCATTGAATGAATTCAGGTTATCCCCAGCCTCACACCCGCCACAACCGGCAGGGTCAGCCCATGTTTCACACATTAACTGTGGAGCAGCCTGTGGATAACCCGTGCGCCACCGTGCAAAGCCCCCAGCGGCACGGGGTTTACCGCTGCTGCACATTTTTTAACCACCTCCATCCGAAAAACCAACAAGGAGCGCCCCATGGCTGACGCAAAGCACGCACTTATCATCGGCGCCTCGCGCGGGCTCGGCCTGGGCCTGGTGCAACGCCTGCAGGAAGACGGCTGGAGCATTACCGCCACCGTCCGCAACCCTCAGCAGCCCGGAGCCCTGGCAGCTGTGCCTGGTGTGCACATCGAGCAACTGGAAATGAACGACACCGCCCAGCTCGATGGCCTGAAGCAACGCCTGCAAGGCCAGGTATTCGACCTGGTATTCGTCAACGCCGGGGTCATGGGCCCACTGCCGCAAGACCTTGAAAGCGTGCACAAAGACGCCATCGGCGACCTGTTCATGACCAATGCCGTGGCCCCGATTCGCGTCGCCCGCCGCCTGGTCGGCCAAGTTCGCAACGGCAGTGGCGTGCTGGCCTTCATGAGTTCGGTCCTGGGCAGCGTCACTGTCCCCGACGGCGGCGAACTCTGCTTGTACAAAGCCAGCAAGGCGGCGTTGAACTCGATGATCAACAGCTTCGTCGTCGAACAACAACGCCCCGACCTGTGCGTTCTGGCCATGCACCCTGGCTGGGTGAAGACCGACATGGGTGGCGAGCACGCAGAGATCGACGTGCTCACCAGCACCCGCGGCATGCTTGAACAAATCAAGGCGCAAAGCGGTACAGGCGGCCTGCGCTTCATCAATTACAAAGGCGAAACCCTGACCTGGTGATTCATCAGGTCGCAGCCCGGCCGGGCGCAATACCCGGCCAGCCCCTGTAGAATGCCGGCAACCGTACCTGATCGAGATATGCCCTTATGTATGACTGGTTGAACGCCCTGCCCAAGGCGGAGCTGCACCTGCACCTCGAAGGCTCGCTGGAGCCTGAGCTGCTGTTCGCCCTGGCCGAGCGCAACAAGATCGCCCTGCCATGGGCCGATGTGGAAACCCTGCGCGGGGCCTATGCCTTCAACAACCTTCAGGAGTTCCTGGACCTGTATTACCAGGGCGCCGATGTATTGCGCACCGAGCAGGATTTCTATGACCTGACCTGGGCCTACCTGCAGCGCTGCAAGGCGCAGAACGTGATCCATACCGAGCCGTTCTACGACCCGCAAACCCACACCGACCGGGGTATCCCCTTTGAAGTGGTGCTCAACGGTATCAACCAAGCGCTCAAGGATGGCCGCGAGCAGTTGGGCATCAGCAGTGGCCTTATCCTGAGCTTCCTGCGCCACCTGAGTGAAGAGGAGGCACAAAAAACCCTCGACCAGGCGCTGCCCTTCCGCGATGCGTTCATTGCCGTTGGCCTGGACAGCTCGGAAATGGGCCACCCACCCAGCAAGTTCCAGCGTGTATTCGACCGCGCGCGGAGCGAAGGCCTGGTTGCCGTCGCCCACGCTGGCGAAGAAGGCCCGCCCGAGTACATCTGGGAAGCGCTGGACCTGCTGCAGATCAAGCGAATCGACCACGGCGTACGCGCCATCGAAGACGAGCGGCTGATGCAGCGCATCATCGACGAACAGATCCCGTTGACCGTGTGCCCGCTGTCCAACACCAAGCTCTGCGTGTTCGACCACATGAGCCAGCACAACATTCTCGACATGCTCGAGCGTGGAGTGAAGGTTACGGTGAACTCGGACGACCCGGCGTACTTCGGCGGCTACGTCACGGAAAACTTCCACGCCCTGCACACTCACCTGGGCATGACCGAAGATCAGGCCCGCCGCCTGGCCCAGAACAGCCTGGACGCCAGGCTGGCCTGACGCGCGGCTCAACCCACCTGCAAGGTGGCTACGCGGGCTATGCGGTTGATCTGCTGGATGCCCAGCGCCGAGATATGCAATGCCCGCGTGTCCTCGGCCTCGCGCATCCAGCCAGATTGCAGGAACAGCCTGAACAAGGCCTGGCCCAACACGCCCCCCAGGTGCGGCGCCTGGTCGTTCCACTCGGTGCAGCGGCAGATCACGCAGCCGCGCTGTTGGTGCGGCGCCAAGGCATCGATGTACACCCCTACCAGGGCCAGCTGCGCCCGCCCTTCATCGCTGACCATCAACAGGCGGCCACTGCCTTCCAGCCAGCCCGCGACCACCATGCGGTGGTATAGCTCACTGGCCAGCTCGCCCCCCAGGTGATCCCCACAGCGACGCGCCCGGCGCAGCGACATGGGCAGCGGTGACACCGGCGCCTTGGCCCGCTCCCCCCTGGCGCTTTCCAGTTGCACGCTGGCCAGCGCCTCTACCGCCGCCCCGACCTGCGGGGTAGCCAGGCGAAAATAGCGTTTGCGGCCACGGGCTTCATGCCTCAGCAGCCCAGCCGATGACAGCAACGACAAGTGCGCGCAAGCCGACGACGAGGTCAGGCCGGTCATCATCGCAAGCTCGTTGGCCAGGCGCGGCGTGCCGTCGATCAATGCCCACAACATGGCACTGCGCTTGGGGTCGGCCATCAGGCTGGCGATCTGGCTGATACTGCTGACTGCGTTCATGTCCCTGTAACTCCCTGCAAGTTCACTGTGTGGATGCGATGGCCAACCCTGGCAGGGAAGCACCTCTCGCTGGCACTGGCCTGGATCGCCAGTATAAGCCGCAGAAATGCTCAATCTGGCAGCCCCACAACGCCCAGTCCTCGTCGAAAAGCCAGTGGGTATACCTACCCATTGCAAGTCGGGAACAGGACCGATGCGACCGGCGAAAACCCTGCGCCTAGGCATTTCGGCCGGTTGCGGCAGGCGCTCGTAAACTCAGCAGGAAAAAAACCTTCGGCACGTTCGGACGTAGCCGACAGCCAGGTACTACAAGTAGCGCAAACTAAAGCGAACGTTCCCCCGGACTTGCAGGCATTGCGGCGCAACCGGCAAACACCCAATCAGGCACCGCCAGTCAGGCCAACGGGCCAGCGCATGGCAGACGTGAGCAGTAGCGCTAAACTGATGCCGCTCCCTTCTGGAGGTAAGCCGCGATGAAAATTGTCGTCAGCGCTTCGCGCCGAAACCCCGCCTGCCCTTGGCAGGTCCAGCTCGATCAGCATGTGGTCGGGTTCCGCAGCGAGGCCGAGGCACGGGCCTTTGTCGCCACGCTGGAAACCCGCCTGCGCGCTCCGCACCCGCTCAAGCGCGAACCCTGGCCTGCAAACGGCGGGTCAGTACCGCGGCACTGACTGCCAATACACCGCAAAGGCAGATCACCAGGGCCATCGGCACGGCACTGCCATCGTGCAGCAGCCCCACCAGCGCCGCTGCGCCCGCCGCCACGCTGAACTGGACACAACCCATCAGCGCCGAGGCACTGCCGGCACGCGCGCCCTGGCCGCTCATGGCGCAAGCCGAGGCATTGGGGATGATGCAACCGAGGCTGGCAATGCAGATGAACAACGGCACCAGCAGCGGCCACAACGCGGTCGGCCGCCACGCCGCCACCGCGAGCAGCGCCAGCCCGGCCCCCAGGTACAACCACACGGCACGGGCCAGCAGGAAGGCCGGCCCACGCTTGGCCAGCAAACGGGCGTTCACCTGCGCCACCAGGATAAAGCCCGCTGCGTTGGCACCAAACAGCCAGCCATAGTGCTCGGCTGGCACGCCGTACAGCTTGATGAACACGAAAGGTGAACCGGCGATGTAGGCGAACATGCCGGCAATGGCGATACCGCCCGTCACCGCATGGCCGAGGAACACCCGGTCTGCCAGCAGGCGCAGGTACTGGCGCAAAGCCCCGGACAAGGGCTGGCGCGGCATGTCCTCAGGCATGCTCTCCGGCAACCCCAGGCTTACCGCCAACAGGCAAGCGGCACTGAACAGGCCCAGGGTAAGGAAAATCGATTGCCAGCCGGCCACATTCACCAGCACCCCACCCAGCATCGGCGCCAGGATCGGGGCCAGGCCCATGACCAGCATCAACTGCGAGAACACCTTGGCCGAGGCGACCGGGTCGCACTTGTCGCTGACGATAGCCCGCGACAGCACCATGCCCGCACAACCGCCAAGGGCCTGGACGAAGCGTGCCAGCACCAGGGTGTCGAGGTTGGGGGCATAGGCACAGGCCAGTGACGCCAGGGTGAACACGGTCACGCCAAACATCAGCGGTTTGCGCCGGCCAAAACGGTCAGCGACTGGGCCGTAAGCCAACTGGCCGATGGACAAGCCAAGGAAATAGGCGGCCAATGTGGCCTGGACGTGTTTTTCGTCGGTGGCGAACGCCTGCGCCATGGCCGGGAAGGCCGGCAGGTAGAAGTCGATCGCCAAGGGCCCGAACGCACTCAGTGCGCCCAGGATGAGCACCATTCGCAGGTTCATCAGGAATCCATAGCAGGCTAAGCAAGTAGATGATTCTACCTGCTGTCGCCCCTAGGAATGTGAAAACATTTGCAACAAACCTAGGCCCTGTCGCGATGGGCCGCACAGCGGCACCACCGTCAAGGCCTCAACCCAAAACCCGGGTCGACACCTGTTACCCCACCTCAGCCTGATACCCTTCCTCGCGGATGGCCGCCAGAACCTGCTCCTGCACCAACTCACTCTGCACCCGCACCTGCTTGGCCGCCAGGTCGACTTCTACCTTGGCGGACGCATCCAGCTGCTGCACTGCCCGCGTCACGGCCTTTACACAGTGGCCACAGGTCATGCCTTGTACATTGAACACTTGCATAGGGTTGCCTCCTTCAGGTTTTCCACGAGTTTCAAGCTTGCCATCAGGGCAAGGTCAAGTGCCGTGTGGAACAGCTGGGGTGGAAATCCGCACGCGCGTCGGCCAAGCTGCGCCTTTGACGATCAGCCAAGCAGGAGATTTTTCATGTTCAGGGCAGCATTGGGCGTCGTCGGGTTGGTCAGCGCACTGGCTGTGGTGCCACCGGCCAGCGCAGAGGACAACTCGGCCTACAGCGTACTGATCATTTCCCGGGAGCGCCTGGAAGTGGCTACCAGCTGTGAAATCGGGGTGTACCTCAATGATCAGCTTTCCGGGCGGGTGTTTCAGGAGCAGTCCACCTCGTTCAACCTGCCGCCTGGCCCGGTCGATGTGCGCCTGCGCCGGTTGCCTGGGCAAACCCCGGGTTGCGCGCCAGGCATCGAGGACCAACGCAGCACACGTTTGAACCTGCAGGCGGGCCAGATCAACAAATATCGCATCACCATGGGTCAATATGGGCTGGAATTGAAGCGCGCCGATCTAGGCTATTGACCTTCCCTGCATGGCAAGGTTGATGCTGGAGCCCTGTCCAAGGAGGAGAGCCATGCCCGCATCCACCACCTATGACCTGCCGATCTCCGGCATGACCTGCGCCAGCTGTGCTGGCCGGGTCGAGCGCGCATTGCGCAAGGTCAGCGGCGCTGAACACGTCAGCGTCAACCTCACCACTGAAAAAGCCCGTGTCCAGGCCCCGGCCGACCGCCTGCCAGCCTTGGTCGATGCGGTACGCGAAGCCGGCTACGGCGTGCCCACGCGCACGCTGGAACTGCAGATCGGCGGCATGACCTGCGCCAGTTGCGTGGGCCGCGTGGAGCGGGCCCTTGGCAAAGTGCCCGGGGTGGAGCAGGTGAGTGTCAACCTGGCCAGTGAACGTGCCCACCTTGAAGTGCTGGCCGCCCTCGATAACAACCTGCTGATCGAAACGGTACACAAGGCCGGCTACAGCGCCAGCGTGCCGCAAGCCGCCATAGACGAGCAGGCCACCGCCCAGCGCCGCCTGCGTAACGAACGCCTGGCAGTGGCTGCAGCATTGCTGCTGGCGCTGCCTTTGGTGCTGCCCATGCTGGTGCAGCCATTCGGCCTGCACTGGATGCTGCCCGCCTGGGCGCAATTCCTGCTGGCCACCCCTGTGCAGTTCATTCTCGGCGCCCGCTTTTATATCGCCGCCTGGAAAGCCGTGCGTGCCGGCGCCGGCAACATGGACCTGCTGGTTGCCCTGGGGACCAGCGCCGGTTACGGCCTGAGCCTCTACGAATGGGCCCAGGCCCCCGCCGGCATGGCCCCGCACCTGTACTTCGAGGCCTCGGCGGTGGTAATCGCCCTGGTGCTGCTGGGCAAGTACCTGGAAAGCCGTGCCAAACGCCAGACCGCCAGCGCCATTCGCGCGCTCGAGGCACTGCGCCCGGAGCGCGCAGTGCGCGTGGTTGGCGACCGGGAAGAAGATGTGGCGATCGCCCAGCTGCGCCTGGGCGACCTGGTGCTGGTCAAGCCCGGCGAGCGCTTTCCGGTCGATGGCGTGGTCGAGGATGGCAGCAGCCATGCCGATGAAGCCCTGATCAGCGGCGAGAGCCTGCCAGTGCCCAAACAACCCGGCGACAGCGTCACCGGTGGCGCCATCAATGGCGAAGGCCGGTTGCTGGTACGTACCGAAGCCCTGGGCACCGAGACCGTGCTGGCGCGCATCATCCGCCTGGTGGAAGATGCGCAGGCCGCCAAGGCGCCGATCCAGAAGCTGGTCGACCGGGTCAGCCAGGTATTCGTCCCCGCCGTGCTGGTACTGGCGCTGCTGACCCTGCTCGGCTGGTGGCTGGCTGGCGCGGCGCTGGAAACCGCCCTGATCAACGCCGTGGCCGTGCTGGTCATCGCCTGCCCTTGCGCCCTTGGCCTGGCCACACCGGCAGCGATCATGGCCGGTACCGGCGTCGCCGCCCGCCACGGCATCCTCATCAAGGATGCCGAGGCGCTGGAGCGCGCGCATGCGGTGAACCGTGTGGTGTTCGACAAGACCGGTACCCTGACCTCGGGCAGCCCGCGGGTAGTCCACAGCAAGGCCCTGGTCGGCGACAGCGCCAGCCTGCATCGCCTGGCCGGCGCCCTGCAACGGGGCAGTGAACACCCGTTGGCCAAGGCGGTGCTGCAGGCCTGCACCGAGCAAGGCCTGCAGGTACCCAGCGTCAGCGACAGCCAGTCGCTCACCGGGCGCGGCATTGCCGGGCGTGTCGAAGGCCGTGAGCTGGCACTGGGCAACCGCCGCCTGCTCGATGAAAGCGGGCTGCAGCCCGGCGGCCTGGCCGACAAGGCACACGCCTGGGAAGCCGAGGGGCGTACCCTGTCGTGGCTGATCGAACGCGGTCAGCAAACTCAGGTACTGGGCCTGTTCGCCTTTGGTGACAGCCTCAAGCCCGGGGCCGCCGAGGCCATCGACACCCTGCATGCGCAGCACATCAGCAGCCATCTGCTGACTGGCGATAACCGGGGTAGCGCCAAGGTGGTCGCCGAAGCCTTGGGCATCGACGATGTGCACGCCGAAGTGCTGCCGGCCGACAAGGCCGCAACTGTGGCGGCCCTCAAGCAGGCTGGCGTGGTCGCCATGGTCGGCGACGGCATAAACGACGCGCCGGCGTTGGCCGCCGCCGACATCGGCATCGCCATGGGGGGTGGCACCGACGTGGCGATGCAGGCAGCCGGCATCACCTTGATGCGCGGCGACCCGCGGCTGGTGCCCGCTGCCCTGGAAATCAGCCGCAAGACCTACGCCAAGATCCGCCAGAACCTATTCTGGGCATTCATCTACAACCTGATCGGTATCCCGCTGGCTGCACTGGGCTACCTCAACCCGGTACTGGCGGGCGCCGCCATGGCCTTGTCCAGCGTCAGCGTGGTCAGCAACGCGCTGTGGCTAAAGGCCTGGAAACCCGCCCGCGCCCCCCAGGAGGCAAAATGAACATTGGCCAGGCCGCCCGCCGCAGCGGGCTCAGCACCAAGATGATCCGTTACTACGAATCCATCGGCCTGCTCAAGCCGGCCACGCGCAGCGACAATGGCTACCGCCTGTACCGGGACGAGGACTTGCACAGCCTGGCGTTCATCAAGCGCTCCCGCGACCTGGGGTTTTCCCTGGAAGAAGTGGGCAAGCTGCTGACGCTGTGGCAAGACCGCCAGCGGGCCAGCGCCGATGTGAAGGCTTTGGCGATGCAGCATATCGATGAACTGAACCGGCGCATCGAGGAACTGGTCAGCCTGCGCAACACCCTTGGCGAGCTGGTATCCCACTGCCAGGGGGACGACCGCCCGGACTGCCCGATCCTCAGCGACCTGGCCAATGGCACCGCTGGCAACTGCTGCCACTAGCGTTTGGTATGCCAAAAGCGTCCATACACGACCGAATAGTCACCAATCACGACTTTATCCAATAAATACGGGCGCTTCGGCTACATAAAACCCGGCTGCTGCCGATGCACTGGTTACCTGCCTCGTGTGTCGACTACAACAATTCCGGGAGCGTCGATGAGCATCAAACAGAAACTGACCTGGGCATTCGCGGTCATCGCCGGTTTGCCCATCGTGCTGGTGGCCACCCTGGTGGTCCTTAACCTGCGTGGCGAAGCCCGCGATGGATTCCTTGACGGCAGCAGCCGGGAAATCCGCCAGGTCAGCAACGCGATGAACATCTTCTTCCAGGGCATCAACCAGAACGTCGAGTACCTGGCCGCGCAACCGATGGTGGCCGCCACAGGCAGCAACCTGAACAAGTTCCTGAGTGCCAACCCGTCCTACGAGCTGGGCGATCAGGACAAGCAACTGCTGGACTTCTTCACCCGCCTGGCAGATTCGCACCCCAACTATGCCTACGTGTCCTACGGCGTCAACGACGGCGGTTACGTCGGCTGGCCAGCCGGGCAGAAGTTCGTCAACTACGACCCACGCCCACGGCCGTGGTACCAACTGGCCATGGCCAACCCGGGCAAGACCGTGCGCACCGGCGCCTATTACTGGGCTGCCGATGACGCGGTGCTCATCAGCACCGTGCGGGCGGTAGCCAACCAGTTGGGCAACCCCGGCGGTGTGGTCAACATCGACGTTTCGCTCAAAGGCCTGACCGAGATCGTCAAGCAGATCAAGCTGGGCGAGAGCGGCTTCCTGATGCTGGTGGAAAGCAACGGCAACGTGATGGTCGACCCACGCGACGCCAGCCACAACTTCAAGCAACTGGCCAGTTTTGGCGACGGCTATGCCGAGTTGGCCAAGGCCGGCAAGGGCCTGGTCGAAGTCGAGCTCAATGGTGTGCGCTACATGGCCAACGTCTACCCCGACGAGCGCCTGGGCTGGACCTTCATCGGCCTGATCGAGCAAGGCGAAGTGATGCAGACCACTACCCGCCTGACCTGGCTGATCGGCGTGGTCGCCTTGGTCCTGGCCGCCCTGTTCGCCGTGGTCGGCGCCGCCTTCGCCAAACTGATCGTGCGCCCGATCAACAGCGTCACCAACGGGCTGGAAGACATTGCCCAGGGTGAGGGCGACCTGACCCGCAGCCTGGAAATTCGCGGCCGCGACGAAACCGCCCAGCTGGCCAACTGGTTCAACCAGTTCCTCAGTGCCATTCGCAGCCTGATCCAGCATATCGGTGCGGCGGCCAGCAAGATCCTCAGCACCTCGCACAGCTCGACCCAGGTGTCCAGCAACATGGCCGAAGCGGCCGGCCGCCAGCGCGAGGCCGTGGACATGGTGTCCACCGCCTTCCACGAGATGGTTGCCACCGCCAACGAAGTGGCGCGCTCGTGCAGCCAGGCGGCCCAGTCTGCGGACAGCGGCCAGCAACAGGCCCGTGAAGGTCAGCAGCAGATCGATGCGGCGGTCCACAGCGTTGACCGCCTGAGCCAGGAAATCGAGCAGTCGGCGCAGTCGATCCAGCAACTGGAGCGTGACAGCAATGCCATCCAGTCGATCCTCGGCACCATTCGCTCGATTGCCGAGCAGACCAACCTCCTGGCCCTGAACGCCGCCATCGAGGCCGCGCGGGCCGGCGAGCAAGGCCGTGGCTTTGCCGTGGTAGCCGATGAAGTGCGGGCGCTGGCCAAGCGCACGGCCGACTCCACCGCAGAAATCGACGGTTTGCTGGGCAACCTGGCCAACCGCACCTCCGAGGTGGCTGCACAGATGCACGCCAGCCTGGAAGTTTCGCAGCAGTCGGTCAGCCGTATCGGCCTGGCCCGCGACAGTTTCGGGCAGATCCGCGAGTCGGTGGACGTGATCCGTGACATGAACACGCAGATTGCAACCGCAGCCGAGGAACAGCACCAGGTAGCCGAAGATATCAACCGCCACATCAGCCAGATTCATGGGGATGCGCAGTTGGTGGCCGAGTTGGCCCAGGCAGCACGCCAGGATTCGGAAAGCCTGGCCGGGTTGTCCAATGAACTGGACGTACTGGTGCGCAGGTTCCGCACCTGACAAGGCGCCGGTGCAGGCCGCCCCGTACCGGGGCGGCTTCAGCTACACATAGGCCAGCACCGGCAACCCCTGGTCAGAGCCTCAACTCCCCCGGCGTTGCCCCAAACAGCTGCTTGAACGCCGCAATGTACGCGGAAGTGGAATCATACCCACAACCCAGCGCCGCCTCGGTCACGCTCTCCCCCGCCTCCAGCAAGGCCAGCGACGACAGCAAGCGCATGCGCTGGCGCCAGTTGCGAAAGCTCAAGCCGGTTTCACGCTGGAACAGGCGCATCAGCGTTTTTTCGGAACACCCCAGTTGCCGCGCCCATTGCTGCAAGGTCTGCGCCTGGTCCGGCGCTGCGATCAAGCCATTGCACAGCGCCAGCAAACCTGGGTGGCGCGGCAACGGCAAGGAAAAGCCGACTTCCGGCAGGGTTCGTAACTGGTCGAGCAGCACCGCCACCAGCCGCGCCTGCGCACTATCGCCCTCAGGGTAATCGGCTGGGTACAGGCAGAACTGCTTGATCAACTCACGCGCCAGCGGCGTCACCTCCAATACCCGACACTGCGGGGCAGCCCAGGGGCAGGCGTCCCGGCGTACATACAGGCTGCGCATTTCGGCCTGCATCGAGGTCACCACCGCATGCTCGGCGTCAGCCGGGATCCACACCCCCCACTGCGGTGGCGCAAAGTAGCTGCCTGCGTCGGTATAAACACCGAGCACGCCGCTGATAGCGTAGGAAAACTGTACCCAGTCGTGCTGGTGGCGTGTGGTCCAGGAACCGGCGCCCAGGCTTTCGGCACGTGCGTACAGTGGCCTGGGCAACTGCTTGAGTTCAGGAATGGGACGGGGCTGTCCGATGATCGGCATGGCGGCTTCTGTTAGTGCTGACCAGACAAGCCTAACAGTTACGGTCGGCGCCTGCGGGATATCTGCCGCCCGCTTCGCGGGCATGCCTGCCAAACAGACGGCGGTTCTTCACCGCTCGACGATGACCGTGACCCCTTGCCCGCCCGCCGCACAAATGGAGATCAAGCCGCGCCCCTTCCCTGCCGTTGCCAGCAATTTCGCCAGGTTGGCCAGTATTCGCCCGCCGGTCGCAGCAAACGGGTGCCCCGCAGCCAGCGAACTGCCCTTGACGTTGAGCTTGCTGCGGTCGATGGCCCCCAACGGCGCATCCAGCCCCAGCCGCTCACGGCAGTACCCAGCGTCTTCCCAGGCCTTGAGCGTACACAACACCTGGGCCGCAAAGGCTTCGTGGATTTCGTAGTAGTCAAAGTCCTGCAAGGTCAGGCCGTTGCGGGCCAGCAAGCGTGGCACTGCATACGCCGGTGCCATCAGCAGCCCCTCGCGGCCAGTGACGAAGTCCACTGCTGCGGTTTCACCATCGACCAGGTAGGCCAGCACCGGTAACCCCTGTTGCGCGGCCCACTCTTCACTGGCCAGCAGCACCAGCGACGCACCATCGGTCAAGGGCGTGGAATTGCCTGCCGTCAACGTACCCTGGCCACTGCGGTCGAAGGCCGGCTTGAGCTTGGCCAACTGCTCCAGTGTCAGGTCCGCGCGCAGGTTGTTGTCGCGCATCAGCGACAGAAATGGTGTCAGCAGGTCATCGTGCCAACCTTCGGCATAGGCAGCCGCCAGCCGCTGGTGGCTGAGCAACGCCAACTCGTCCTGGGCGGCACGGTCAATCTTCCAGGCCTGGGCCATGCGTTCGCAATGCTCGCCCATCGACAACCCGGTGCGCGGCTCGCCGTTGCGTGGCAACTCAGGGCGCAGATGGTGCGGGCGCAACTGCAGAAAAGGCTTGAGCCGTTCGCCCAGGTTTTTGCCACGGTTGGCCTGCAGCAGGATATGACGCAGGCCTTCGTTGACCGCAACCGGCGCATCCGACGTGGTGTCCACGCCACCGGCAATGCCGCTGTCGATCTGCCCCAGCGCAATCTTGTTGGCCACCAGCAGCGCCGCCTCCAGGCCGGTGCCGCAAGCTTGCTGCAGGTCGTAGGCAGGGGTTTGCGGCGAAAGCCGCGAACCCAGCACACATTCGCGGGTCAGGTTCATGTCGCGGGACTGCTTGAGCACCGCGCCAGCGACCACCTCACCCAAGCGCAGCCCATGCAGGCGATAGCGCTCGATCAGCCCTTCGAGGGCCGCGGTCAGCATCGCCTGATTGCTGGCGGTGGCGTAGGCCCCATTGGAGCGGGCAAAGGGAATTCGGTTGCCGCCCAAGATCGCGACCCGGCGAAGTGAACGCATATGCCTGTTCCTCCTGAAACAAATTGAACCGTACTGCCTGGGTGTTCTTACCCTGGTCGAACGACCATGCCACAAACTTGGTCCACACTTTCAAGCTTGCCTTTGCGGAGACCTACTCATGAGCGATCGCTACCTCGGTTTTGCCAACTCCAACCTTGGCCGCCGCCTGGTGGATGCCCTGGGCCTACCACGCCCTGCGCCTCTGGAGCGCTGGCAGGCTGGCCGCCTGCGCCCGGTGGAGGGGGCGCTGGTGCTGGGCGGCGGCCCCCTGGCAGGCCAGGTCGAAGCATTCGCCGCGCGCCTTACCGATAACATATACCGTTTCAATGCCGACCACCTGCAGGGCGAGCCTTGGGTCGCTGGCCTGGGGCCAAAAATCAAAGCCGTGGTGTTCGACGCCAGTGACTTGTCCGACAGCGATGAGCTGAAGCAGTTGCGCGAATTTTTCCAGCCGCTGCTGCGCAGCCTGGGCCCGTGCGCCCACGTCGCGCTGCTGGGCCGGCCACCGGAAAGCCTCGACAACCCGCAGGCCAGTATCGCCCAGCGCGCCCTGGAGGGCTTCAGCCGCTCGCTGGCCAAGGAACTGCGCAATGGCGCAACCGCTCAGTTGCTGTACGTCGGCCCCGGCGCTGAAGACCAACTGGAAGGTGCCTTGCGCTTCTTCCTCTCGCCCAAGAGCGCGTTCATCTCCGGCCAGGTGCTGCGCCTTGGAGCCTGCGCCAGCCAGGTCGAGGACTGGACCCGCCCGTTGGCTGGCCGCCGTGCACTGGTTACCGGCGCCGCGCGCGGTATCGGTGCGGCCATTGCGCAAACCTTGGCACGTGACGGTGCCGACGTTCTGCTGCTGGATGTGCCACAGGCCAGCCGCGAACTCGATGCACTCGCTGCCCGGCTTGGCGGCAAGGCCCTGGCGCTGGACATCTGCGCCAGCGATGCCGCCTCACAACTGCTGGCTGCCCTGCCCGACGCCATAGACATCGTTGTGCACAATGCTGGCATCACGCGCGACAAGACCCTGGCCAACATGACCCCGGACTATTGGGACGCCGTGCTCGCGGTCAACCTGAAGGCACCACAGGTGCTGACCCAGGCGCTGTTTGACGGTGGCGCGTTGGGTGAACATGCGCGCATAACCTTGTTAGCCTCGGTCAGCGGCATTGCCGGCAACCGCGGCCAGGCCAACTATGCCGCCAGCAAGGCCGGGCTGATCGGCCTGGCCCAGGCCTGGGCGCCGAGGCTCGCCGAGCGGGGCGCGAGCATCAACGCCGTAGCCCCCGGCTTCATCGAAACCCACATGACCGCAACCATGCCCATGGGCCTGCGCGAAGCCGGGCGACGCTTGAGTTCGCTGGGCCAGGGCGGTCGCCCGCAGGACGTGGCCGAGGCCATTGCCTGGCTAAGCCAGCCGGGCTCGGGGGCGGTCAACGGCCAGGTGCTGCGTGTTTGCGGCCAGGCACTGATGGGGGCCTGACCATGAGCCGACAATGGCACGACCTGCATAGCCCGGCTGCCCGCCCCAGCCTGTACCTGCGTGCCGCCAGCAAGCGCACGATCAGCGGTGAGCACCTGCCCGACGATGGCCTGCGCTGCTTCATCCAGGTTGAGCCGGCCAACCTGGACGCCTATCGGCGGCTTTGCCACTTCCCCGACGATGGCCGCCTGCCGGCTACTTATCCACACGTCATGGCTTTTGCGCTGCAATTGCAGCTGATGACCGCCCGTGACTTTCCCTTCCCGCTGCTGGGGCTGGTGCACCTGCAAAATCGCATCGAAGTGCTGCGGCCACTGGGCGCTATCGAAGGGCTGCGCTTTGCGGTGTATGCGCACAACCTGCAGGCGCATGACAAAGGTGGCACCTTCGACCTGGTGACCGAAGCCGAAGATGGCATCGGCGTGCTCTGGCGTGAAACCAGCCGCATGCTGGTACGTGGGCTGAAGCTGGATGGCCAGGCCGGCGGGCGTGCCGACGACGAACCGCCTTGCTTGCCCGAGGCCACCCGCTGGTATGCCGACAGTGACATCGGCCGGTGTTATGCCAAGGTGTGCGGGGACTACAACCCTATCCACCTGAGTGCGGTGAGTGCACGGTTGTTCGGCTTTCCCACGGCTATTGCCCATGGCATGTGGACAAAGGCCATGGCACTGGCCGCATTGCGCGGGCACCTGCCGCACAGCGGCTATGCCTTTGAGGTGGCTTTCCGCAAGCCGGTCAGGTTGCCCTCCGAAGTGGTGCTCAGTGCCAGCGAAGCGGGGCCTGCGGGGATGCTGCGGCTGGATGGGCATGGGGGCATGCTGCATATGCTCGGCCGCTGGGATCAGCTATAGGGCTCATTGCCGGGGCTTGGGCCGCAACGCGCCCCCCTTGCTTTGCATCAGGCCAGGGCAGAAGCTATGCAGCATTTGGAGACCCCCGATGAACCTGCAAGAGCTTACCCAACGCCTGCACCAGATCCGTGACAACAACGACTGGCGTGGCTTTCACAGCCCGAAGAACCTGGCCATGGCCGCCAGCGTCGAAATGGCCGAGCTGGTCGAGATTTTCCAGTGGCTGAGCGAAGACGAATCGCGCCAGCTGCCTGCCGACAAATTGGCCCACGCCGGGCAGGAAGTCGGTGACGTGGTGCTCTACCTGCTGCTGTTGTGCAGTGAGCTGGGCCTGGACATGGACCAGGTGGTGCGGGCCAAGCTGGCCGACAGCGAGAGGCGTTTCGCTCGATGAACGACCGTCATTTCGATGAACTGGCCACCCGCTTCGCGGAAAAGATCTACGGCGGCGCCAAGGGCGCGATCCGCCTGGCCGTCTTGCAGGCCGACCTGGCCGAGGCGCTGCCTGATCGCCCGTTGCGTGTTCTGGATATCGGCGCCGGCCTGGGTCACATGGCCTTGTGGCTGGCCGAACGTGGCCACCAGGTGACCCTGGCAGAACCGGCTGCACCCATGCTCGACGGCGCCCGGGCCCGTTTTGCCGAAGCCGGCCAGACGGCCACCTTCGTCCAGGCCCCCTGGCAAGACCTGCTCGGCCAATTGAACGAGCCCTACGACCTGGTGCTGTGCCACGCTGTGCTGGAATGGCTGGCCGAACCCGAGAGCATCCTGCCCGTGCTGCACCAGCTCACCGCCACGGGTGGCTGGTTGTCGCTGGCGTTCTACAACCGCGACGCCCTGGTCTACCGCAACTTGCTCAAAGGCCATTTCCGCAAGCTGCGCAGCAACCGCCTGGAAGGTGAAAAGCAGAGCCTGACGCCACAGAAACCGCTTGATCCACGCGAGCTCAAGGCGCACCTTGAACCCTTGTGGCAGGTGCAAAGTGAAAGCGGTGTGCGGGTGTTCCACGACTACATGCCCAAGGAGTTCCAGGCCAAGGCCGAACTGCTCGACCTGCTGGAGATGGAGCTGGCGTACCGCCGCCACCCTGGGTTCGCCGGGCTCGGGCGCTACCTGCACTGGGTTTGCCGCCCTCGCTGAGCGGCCTGCCGGGAGGAATACATGCCATACCGTCTGTTGTACCTGGCCCTGCTGCCGCTGGCCCTGGCTGGCTGCCAGAGCCCCAATCCGTATGTTGCCACCAGCCGGCCGTTGCCCCCGGCGCCGGCCCAGGCGGCCGCTACCTTCGATGCCAGCGCCTACCCGGCACCGGCACGGGACTACGGGCGCTACCGCAGCTGGAGCTGGCGTAACGGCCGGTTGCCCAGTGGCTCGGCGGGGGCCGACCCGGCGCCCCTGGCCGATGCCGTTGGTGGTGCCCTCGACCAGCATGGCCTGCGCCCGGCGCGGGGCGGCCCCGGCGACTTGCTGGTAAGCGCCGACATGCGCCTGGAGAGGCGCTTGCGGCAAGTGCGCGATTACGACACCTATGACCCTTACCCCTACGGCAGCGTGGGCTATGGCGGTTACCGCCATGGCTACGGGGGCTATGCCAGCGTGCCAGTGGTGCGGACCTACGAGGTGCAGGTGATGGTGGTGCGCATCGACCTCTACGACGCCCGTACCGGCCAACCGGTATGGAGCGCCAGCGCCGAAAGCGGCAGCGACAAGGACTCGCCACGCGAACGCGAAAACGCCGTGCGCGATGCTGTGCACAAGGCGCTCAGCGGCTATCCTCCCAGTTAATAGCCAACGGAGAACCACCATGTTGCGCCGTCTCGTTCTACTGTCATTCGCGCTGGTATTGTCAGCCTGCTCGAGCACTAACGTTCAGCAGGATTTCGATGCCAGCCGCGACTTTGCCGCCTACCGCAGCTGGGCATGGCAGGAGCCAGGTTTGCAGTACCGCCCGGATGACCCTCGCATCAAGAGCGACCTGACCGAGCAGCGCATCCGTACGGCAGTGGCCGAGCAGCTCGACCAGCGCGGCCTGCGCCCGGTGCAGGGCGGCGCGCGGCCAGACCTGACCGTACGCACCTACCTGATCGTCGAGCAGCGCCAGCAACAGATCACCACCAATTACGGCGGGGGCTGGGGTGGTTATTGGGGCGGGTACTGGGGTGGCCCCATGTATAACGAAACCCGCAGCGTCGATTACAAGGTGGCCACCATTCAGGTCGACCTTTTCGATGGCCGTGACGGCAAGCTGGTCTGGCGCGGCAGTGCCGAGCAGATCATGAACAACTACCCACCGGGCCCTGAAGAGCGTAACAGCGCCATTCAAAACACCGTGGCCAAGGTGCTGGGCAATTACCCGCCGGGTAGCCGGAAATAACCTTCAAAAGCAGCCAGGGGCTCAAGCGCAGCCCCCGGTGACAGCTACGACAAAATCCGTTCCGACCACGCCTTTTTCGGTTGCAAGGCCTACTCGTGCGCACGTTCCGGTCTATCTTCAGTCAAGGAAACCTGACTGACCGGGTAGAAGTGTTCAACTTTTAGGAAGGGCGACCTGCCAATGCAAAGCATTGTTCTGCTGCTGTGGCTTGCCTTGTGCTCCGAACAGGATGTGCGTCAACGCCAGATCTCCAACCTGCTCACCCTGGGTGTGGCCAGCTGTGCCCTGCTCTGGCTGTTCGCCACTGGCCATAGCTGGATGGGGGCCGATGCCAGCGATGCCGGATGGGCGCTGGCCATCGTCATGCTGTTGACCCTGCCCGGCTATATGTACGGCCACTTCGGCGCCGATGATGTCAAGCTGATGGGCGCCCTGGCCTTGGCCAGCGGCACGCAATACGTGCTTGGCACGTTCATTGGCGCTGGGGTCAGCGTGCTGGTCTGGCTGCTGGCCCGTCGGCGTCTATGGCTGCTGCTCAACCCCAAGATCAAGAAGCGCCTGCAAGCCCTGACCGAGGAAATGGGCGACAAGCAGGCGTTCGTCCCCTATGTGCTCACCGGCTTTCTGCTGACAGCCGTATGGATCCAATAGCGATGCCTGTGGTCGGACAATGTGTACAGGGTTTGTACAGAATCGCCGTGTGCGACTACTTTTTACATTGCCAGAGCGTCTGGCCCGGGAGCAGGGCCGTATACGAACAGGGAGTTGATCGTGTCCAGACCAGTGAGTGAAGTGAAGGTATTGGTGGTCGACGACCAACCGGTCATTGTCGAGCAGCTATGTGAATACCTTGAAACCGCGGGTTACACCTGCGTACCCGCCTATTCCACCGACGAAGCCATAGAGCGGTATACGTCGGACCCTGCAGTCGGCCTCATCATCTGCGACCTCGAAATGCCCGAACGGGACGGCATCGAGCTGGTGCGCGCTTTGAAGGAGATCGACGGCAGCCAACGCATGTTCGAGGCGATCATGCTGACCGGCCGGGGGGAAAAACAGGACGTGATCCGCGCCCTGCGCGCAGGTTTTGCCGACTATTACCAGAAACCCATGGACCTTGAGGAACTGCTCGAAGGTGTGCGCCAGCAGGAGCAGGCCTTGCTCGAGCGCCAGCGCAACCTCCGCAACCTGGGCGGCTTGAACCAGCGTTTGCAAGAGTTGGCCGAGTCTGTGGACGAGCTGTATCAGGAGCTGGAGAAAGCCCGCGGCCAAGGCGCCCATCGGCGTGCCACGGATGCTGAAGAAAGCGAGAGCGAGCTACCCGCAGCGTTCGAGAAACTGTCGCCCCGCCAGTTGGAGGTCGCGCGGCTGGTGAGCAAGGGCAAGACCAATTACCAGATTGCCTGTGAACTGGGGATCACCGAGAACACCGTCAAACTGTACGTGTCGCAGGTGCTGCGGTTGACACATATGCATAACCGTACCCAATTGGCGCTGGCGCTGACGCCCAGCTCATCGCCAGTGCATCAACGCTTCACTACCCACTGACCGGCGGCCTGCTGTACCCGGGGCGTATTACCGCCCCACATTGCCGTCGGGCACCTACTCACTGACCTGAAACGCCACCCGGGCAGTCTCACCGCTTTCATCCAGGGCGCTGAGTTCGGCCTGGCCAACCTGGGGCAAACGCAGCAGCAGGCTGTCCTGCCCCTGGGTCTCCCCCAGCGGCTGGCCATTGAGGAACCACCAACGCCGGCCGCCGCCACCCAGGGCCGAAACATGCAACTGCAAAGGCTCGCTGCTGGTGGCCGGCCGGCGCAGATTGTCGCCCGGGCGCACCCCCACGATCGACAGCGGTGGTGCGCTGGCCGGTACCTGTGGCGGGCAGTTTGGGTCGATGGCCGGCAACCGTGCGGCACGCCGCTCCATCCGCGGTAGCCAAGGCTCCAGCGGTGCCGGCCACAGGGCAATATCGCGGGCCGTGGCGCCTGGGCAACTCCCATCCACACGCAAGCCATGCGGGTTGACCCACACCGTCTCGCGCAAGCCCAGGCCCAGCGGCTGGTCGGCGGCCTGCAAGGTTGGCGGTGTGGTGCCGTCCAAGGTCCAGGCAAACCGTTGGCGCCGGCAGTTACTGTCCTGCCTGGCCATGGGCTGGCCAAGCGGCCAACAGATCGCGGCCACGCCGACACTGGCGGGCACCGGCAAAACTGGCACGCTGATACCCCGCTGGCTGTCGCGATTGCTCAACAGGTCGTGCACCTGCAACATCAGGGGGGCGGCCGATGCCAGGCCAAACTGCCCGGCGACCGGCGTACCGTCTGGGCGACCGATCCACACACCAATCAGGTAGCGCGGGCCCACGCCAATCGACCAGGCATCGCGAAAGCCATAGCTGGTGCCGGTCTTCCAGGCCAGTTGCGGGCGCTGCACCAGTTCGGCATGCGGGTCGCGGTCGGGGCGTGCCTGGCCGCTGAGAATACGCCGCACGATCCACGCTGCACCCGGCGACAACAGCCGCCGCTCGACCAGCGGGTCCTGCGGTTGCAGGCGTACCTGCGCGCTGTTGCCGCCCCGGGCAAACGCCGCGTAGCCGCCAACCAGGTCTTCCAGGCGGCTGCCGGCGCCGCCCAGGATCAGCGACAGGTTGGGCTCTGCCAAAGGCGGCAGTGCCAGTGGCATACCCGCCATCCGCAGTTGCGCGGCAAAGCGCTTGGGGCCGTAGGCTTCCAGCAGTTGCACTGCCGGCAGGTTCAGCGACAGCGCCAACGCCGAGCTGGCCGACACCGGGCCGCTGAAACCCATAGAGAAATTGCCCGGCCGGTAGTCGCCGTAGCGGCGCGGTACATCTTGCAGCAGCGATTCGGAATGGATGAGGCCGTCGTCCAATGCCATGCCGTACAGGAAAGGCTTGAGCGTAGAGCCGGGCGAGCGCAGCGAACGCACCATGTCGACATGGCCAAAGCGGCGCTCGTCGGTCAGGTCGATCGACCCCAGGTAGGCACGCACGGCCATGGTCTGTGCTTCGACCACCAGAATGGCGGCAGAGGTGCGCTCTGGCAGCCGTGCGCGCCAGCCCAGCAGCAAGTCTTCGAGGCGCCGTTGCAAGGCCGCATCGAGTGTGGTGCGGATCAGCGGTGGGCTGTTGGCGCTGTTCAAGCGCCGCGCCAGCAATGGCGCCAGCGCTGGCTCTTGCCGTGGGGCCAGCACCAGCGGTTCTTCGGCAGCTTCACGAATTTGCCGTGCCGGCCACACCTGATACTCCGCCAGGCGTTGCAGTACCTTGTCGCGTGCGCGCTGTGCCCGCTCGGGGTGGCGGTCGGGGCGCAGGCGGCTGGGTGCCTGCGGCAACACCGCCAGCAACGCGGCTTCGGCCGGGGTCAGGTGCCGCGGCGACTTGCCCAGGTAGGCCCAACTGGCTGCGGCCACCCCCTGCAAGGTACCGCCGAACGGCGCGCGGTTCAGGTAGATTTGCAGGATCTCGCGCTTGGACAGGTGCCATTCCAGTTGCAACGTGCGCCACAGCTGGCGCAGTTTGCCAGCCAGGGTGCGGTCGTGCGGGTCGAGCAGGCGGGCCACCTGCATCGACAGCGTGCTGCCGCCCGACACCACTCGCCCACCGCGCAGGTTCAGCCAGGCAGCACGGGCCAGCGCCAGCGGGTTGACCCCGGGGTGGTGATAGAACCAGCGGTCTTCGTAGGTCAACAACGCCTGCAGATACAGCGGTGAAACCTCATCAGGGCTGACCGGGTAACGCCATACGCCATCAGTATCGGCAAACCGCCATAACGGTGTGCCATCTTCGGCCAGCACTACCCGCGCCAGGTCGTCACCCGGCATGGGCAGCGGCCAGATGCGGTCTGCCAGCCACAACAGGCCAGCCAGCAACAGCAGGCCGAGCAGCACGGCGCGCAACAACCTGCCCGCACGGCTGCGTGGCCGCGCTAAGCTTGGCATCGGGAACCGACCTGGCCAGGTGATGGCCAAAGGCTTGGGGACGGCAAACTCGCCGACTCGTTTATCAGGAAGCAACTATGCATGTAGAAGGTTTTTTCGAGTGGCTGGGCCAGGCACTGGGATCGTTGATTCGCTTCATCGTCGACGCATTGAGCGGGCTGTTCAACCTGCTGGCCAATGCCGGTGGCAATTTCATCGACGGCCTGGCGCGCACCTTGGGCATGGACACCTCGCTGGTCAGCATCCTGGCCCTGATCATCGGCCTGATGCTGCTGTACTCGGCCATCCGCGCATTCATGCGTGCGTCGATCATCCTTGGGATCATCTGGCTGGTGCTAGGGTTGTGGGTAATGAGCTGGGTGATCCACTGAGCCATCCCGGGGGCCGCCCGGGAAGCCGCACGGCGGCCCGATCGCCAGCAAGCCGGCTGCCACGGTGACCGCAGCGGCATCGAAGCCAGGTGCAGCACCTGGCTTGCCAGCATGAGGCCGGTAACAGCAGCACAAGCCTAGCGGGCTTTTACCGTCATCTCGCCTTGCCCATCACCCACCGCCTGCAGGTTCGGCCGATACATCGACTCAACCTGCGGCGGCGGTACGCGGTAGGTGCCCGGGGTCACCGCCCGCGCCAGGTACAACAGGTGCGTGGTGCCATAACCGTCGAGCTTGAGCGCCGCCACGTAGCGGTCGTCACGGTACTCTTGATGCACCACGCTGGCGTTCAGCATCGATTCGCGCCATTCCTTCACCGCACTGCTGGCGTTGTCCAGGCTGGCGGCACTTTGCGCCAGGTTCTGGTTCTCCAGCTCCAGGCCAGCCGGCAGCAGGTCCACTACCAGCGCATCGGGCACGCGGTCCTGGGCCTTGAGCGCCAGGTGCACCAGGACCAGATCGCCACTGCGCAGGTTGTGCAGGTCCAGTGGCTGGCCATTCATGCCCAGGTATTCGCGGCGGATCTGCATGCCGTTACCGCCGGCGGCAGGCGCCTGGCGCGGGTAGCCAGACAATGTCAGTTGCTGGTACAGCGTCGCGCTGCCTTCATTCTGCACGCTCAGCGGCGAGGCCAGCAGCGGGCCCTCCAGCTTCATGCCAGACTCGGCGTTGTTCAATTCACGCACTTCGCCGGCACTGTCCAGGCGCGCCTGCCACTGGCCCTCGGGCTTGCCCAGCAGGCCACGGCCGGCGAGGAACAAGGCATTACGCTCCTGGGTCGACAGCCAGCGGTTGGCCGCCAGTTCATCCGACAGGGCAAACAGACGCTGGTCGACCTGGTTGGTGGCCAGGTTGCTTTCCTGCAGCAGCGCCAGGATCAGCGCCTGATCACGCAGCGGGCTGCCATAGTCAGCCATCCACCCCTTGCTGCGGCTGATGCCAAGCCCGGCTTGCAGGGCTTGCTGGGCACGCGGTTTGTCGCCCATCTTGTCCAGTGCCACCGCCAGTTGCACCAGCGGCAGCCCAGAGCGGGCATCGGCCCGGCGCTCGAACAAACCACGCAACGCGCCCAGCGGCGCTTGCTGGCTGCGCGCGAGCACCAGTGCGGCATAGGCCTGCACGGCGAAGCGGGTATGTTCGGCGTTTTCGCTGTAGTCGACCTCGATTAGGTTGCGCTCCTGCAGGTAGCGCAGCAGGCGCTCGCTGGCCTTCTTCAGCGCTTCGGCCGGTACCCCATAACCTTGGTCGCGGGCCCGCAGGAGGAAGTCGGTGACATAGGCGGTCAGCCAGTATTCCTCCTCGCTGTCCGAACTCCACAAGCCAAAGCTGCCGTTGTAGCGCTGCATGCCCAGCAGGTGCTCGATGCCCATCTCGATCTTGCGCTTGCGCACATCTGCCGGCTCACCCTTGATGCCCAGGCGTTTGAGGCTTTGGGCATCGGCATACAGCGACGGGTAAAGGCCGCTGGTGGTCTGCTCCAGGCAACCGTACGGGTACGCCTCCAGCGCGCGGATCTGCTCGGCCAGGTTGAGCGGTGGCCGGCTCGACAAGGCCAGGCTGGCTTCCAGGCCCGCCGGTTCGAAGGCCGCCAGGTCCGCTTCGGGCAGCGTCCATGGTTGGTCCTTCAAGGCCACGCGGTAGTGCTTGAGCATCGCCGGGTAGGCAGGGCGCACGCCCAGCGCCCACTCGCGCTCGAAGGCGGTGCTTGGCTCGTTGGGCAGTTGCAACCCGGTGACACGCACCCGGACCTTGCCCTGCCCCAGGCCGCCCTGGGCCTGCACTGGAATCAGCAGCGTCGAGCGCTGGCCTTCGGCCAGGGCCACGGTATGCAAGGCATTGGCGGCCAGGCTCAGTTGCCCTTCGCTGCTGACTTCAACCTGCAACTGCTGGGCCCGGCCCGACAAGTTGGCCAAATCCAGGGCCAGGTTGGTGCGGTCGCCGCCAGCGAGGAAACGCGGTGCCGACAGCTCGGCGATCAGCGGCGCAGCGACTACCGTCTTGCCTTCGGCCATGCCGAAGTGGTCGTCGGTCCAGGCTTGGGCCATCAGACGCAGTTCACCATTGAAGTCGGGGATATCGACCGTTACCTGGCCCTGGCCGTTGTCATCCAGGGTAACCGGCACGCTTTGCTGGGCGACGATGGTCACCGTGGTGTTGGGGCGCTTGCCCCCCTTGGCCATGGCCGCGTCACCGCCGAATGCCAGGCTGGCCAGGCGGCCTTGCCCGGCCTCGATCAACTGGCCGTAGATGTCCAGCTGGTCGGCACCGTAGGCCTTGCGCCCGAACAGGCTGGCGAACGGGTCAGGGGTCTTGAAGTCGGTGATATTGAGAATACCTACGTCCACTGCCGACACCAGCACATGCACTTGCCGCGGCACACTACCGTCGGCGTTGGCGGCCTTGACGTTCACCGTCAGCGGCTGTTTGGGGCGCATTTTCTCAGGGGCTTGCAGGCTCACCGCCAGCTTGCGGCCGGCGCGGTCCAGCGGCAGGTGCAGCACACCGACCGAACGCTTGGGCGTGGCATTGGCCTTGCGCTCACCAGGGCGGATTACCAGCGCACTGATGTACAGGTCGTGGCGGGCCCAGGCCTTGTCCAGTTGCACGTCGAACGTCTTGCCCTCGGCGGGCACGTCGATTTCCTGCCACCACAGCGGGCCGTCACTGGACTCGATCATCAGATAACCGCTGCCCGCAGCCGGCGGGGTCACGGTGACTTTGGCCAAAGCGCCATCAGCATAGGCCGGCTTGTCCAGCGCCAGTTTGACCTGGTCGGGGCGTACGACACCGCCTTCGGCGTTGTCCTGGGCACGGTAACCGGCCCAGAAGCGCTCGCTGGAAACCAGGCCGGTCTGCGGGTCTTCCACCTCGACCCGGTAAGGGCCCCATTCCACCTGGAAGCTCAGCTTGGCCGTGGAGCCGGCCTTGACGCTGACCGTCTCTTCGCTCTGGGTCAGGAACTTCTCGTTGTAGGCATAGCTCCAGCCATCGCTTTGCGAGTAGTTCCAGTAGTAATCACGGCGCTCACGCACCAGGCGCACCTTGAGGTCGTTGGCCGCCAGCTTGTTGCCGTCGTGGTCGGCCACCAGTACCTCGAACTCCACTGGCCCGTCGCTATCGGTTTCCTCACCGTCAAACAGGCCGCGCAAGCCTGGCAGGCGCTCGCCCGGCCAGATCGGCTGTTCCAGGCGCCGGGTGATCGGCCGGCCGCCGGACTCCTGCAAGCTGGCCTGCACGGTCAGCTGCAACGGCGAGCGGGCTTCGGCCCAGCGGCTTTCGATATCGACCACGGCCTTGCCCGCCTGGTCGAGGGTGACTTCATCCAGCTCCAGGTCCTGGTTCAGTTCGGTTTCGGTGACCGAGCCGAACTGGTAACCCGGCAACGCCGGCACCGCCTCGCGCAAGGGGCGCACGTAGGCTTGGCCACTCAGGCGGTTGCCGGCCGCCGGAGCGCCGTACAGGTAACGGCCAGTGACCTGGATGCGCGCGTTTTCATCCGGTGACAGTGGCTGGCTGCTGCCTTTGAGCTCCAGCGCAAGGCGCTCGGGCAGGAAGTCTTCAACCAGGAATTCATAGACCTGCTGGCGCCCACCGCCGAGGTCGAGCAACAGCTGCCAGCGACCGGTGGGGGCCTCGCTGGCCAGCTGCAACTGGTACTGGAACAGGCCATTGGCATCGGCCTCCCAGACGAACTTGCGGCTGACCTGTTCATCCGGGCGGCGCACTTCAACGTTCACCGGTTGGGCCTTGACGGGCTTGCCGTCCTGGTCACGCAGCAGGCCGTTGAGCAGCACCGTTTCGCCTGGGCGATACAGGTCGCGCGGGCCGAAGATGAACAACTGCAAGGGGTTGGCCTGGGGCCCGGTGATGTCGAACTCGGCGAGGTCCAGCGCGGCCGTGTTCAAGCGCAGCAGCGTTGTGTGCACACCCTGGGTGGCGATCAGGGTGTCGGCCTTGGGCGTGATCGGCAACTGGGCGTGGCCCTTGCCATCGGTGGCGGCCTGGGCCAGCAGCTTGCCCTTGTCGTCATGGATTTCGAGGTTGACGCCGCTCATGGCCTTGCCGCCTTCCAACGCCTGGGCGAATACGTCCAGGCGGTCACGGTAGCGGTGCGCGGAAACACCAATGTCGCTGAGGGTGAACAGGGTGGCCGGCTGTGAGTAATCGTAAGTGCCGGAGGCACGCATCACCGCCAGGTACACGCCAGGCGCCTGCAGCGGCTTGATGCCAGCGATGGGCAGCAGCACGGTCTCGCGCGTGTTGCGTGCCGGGTTCAGGTCGAAGCGGCCACTGTAGACCAGTTCGGCCATGTCCAGGGTTTCCTTGGACTGGTAGTAGTACAGGCTGCTGTTGCGCCCCCAGCTGGCCAGGAAGTTCGAGAGCATCTCCGGCTTGACCCGGAAGAATTCGACATCGACCTTGTCGACGTTCAGGGCGATCACCGGCAGGCCCTCTGCCAGGCGTGTGGGCAGCAGCGAACCGCGGCTGGCGAAGCCGATGGTCGGCTGCATGTCGCGGGTTTCCAGGCGGGTCACCGACTCACTGGCCAGTTGCTCGCCGTTCACCGCCAGCAGGCCTTTGTCCACGGTCAGCACCAGCTTGCGCTGGGGTTCGAGGTGGCGCAGGCGCAGCTCCATCTGGTTGTCGGAGAGCTCCCAGGCGCCATCGAGCTTGCCTTTGACGGTATCGACCAGGTGCACTTTGGTGGCGAAGTCCTGCTTGGCATCCAGCGGGGCAGAGAAGCTGATCGACAGCGTCGCGGCGCCGTCGAGCTGCACTTCGGAAACGTCGAGCACAGTCAGCTCGCGGCCTGCATAGCGCTTGGCGAGCACAGCAGGGTCTTCGCGTTTGGCAGCGGGGGCCTCGGCGGCCGCGGTGGCTGCCGGCTTCTCGGCCGGCGCCGGCTTGTCCGGCGTGGAAGAGTCACAGGCACTGAGCAAGGCCAGCGCGCAGGCCAGCAACAATCCTTTGTTGAACATGGAGTAGGAACTCTTTGGCAGCGGGTACTTGAGGGCCGCAATTATAGCTGGCCGGAATCATGTTCGCGCGGTTTGCTTGCCTGGCCGTTACACTGTGCCCATTCAGAATAGCCCACAAAGGCCTGCGTACGCCGATCGATGTGGGAGCGGCCTTGTGTCGCGATTGGGCTGCGCAGCAGCCCCAGATTCCCAAGGACCGCAATGACTGCACTGACCGCCGACTGGCGCCACCGCCCCACCCACCACAAGGTCTGGGCGCTGGCCGCGCCGATGATCCTGTCCAACATCTCCGTGCCCTTGGTAGCCCTGGTCGACAGCACCGTCATCGGCCACCTGCCCCACGCCCACCAGTTGGGCGCAGTGGCCGTGGGCGCCACGTTGTTCACGTTCATGGTCGGCCTCATGGGCTTCCTGCGCATGGGGTCCACTGGTTTCGCCGCCCAGGCCGCCGGGCGGCGCGACGGCGCGGCGTTGCGCCAGGTGCTGGTCCAAGGGCTGCTGCTGGCGGTCGGCTTTGCCCTGTTGATTGGCCTGCTGGCCATTCCCTTCAGCCAGTTGGCACTGCATGCGATGCAACCCAGCGACGCGTTGCAGCAAGCCACCGAAGACTTCTTCCACACCCGCCTGCTCGGGCTGCCTGCAGCGCTGGCCAGCTATGCCTTGGTCGGCTGGTTCCTTGGCACGCAGAACGCCCGCGCGCCGCTGGCGATCCTGCTGACGACCAACCTGCTGAACATCGCGCTGAACCTGTGGTTCGTACTGGGCCTGGACTGGGGTGTGCTGGGTTCAGCGCGGGCCTCGGTGATTGCCGAGTGGAGTGCCGCCCTGCTCGGCCTGGCCCTGACCCGCCCGGCGCTGCGCGCCTACCCAGGGCAGGTCGCATGGGCAGCACTGAAGCACTGGCAGGCCTGGCGACCGCTGCTGGCCGTGAACCGCGACATTTTCCTGCGCAGCCTGGCGCTGCAGTTGGTGTTCCTGCTGATCACCCTGCAAGGCGCACGCCTGGGCGAGGCGACCGTAGCGGCCAATGCATTGCTGCTCAATGGCCTGCTGCTGACCGCCTATGCGCTGGATGGGCTGGCGCATGCGGTGGAGGCACTGTGCGGCCACGCCATCGGTGCCGGTGATCGCCTCACCTTGCGCCGCTCGCTGGTGGTGGCCTGCGGTTGGTCACTGATCACCAGTCTCGGGTTTGCCGGGATGTTCCTGCTGGGTGGGCACCTGTTCATCGATCTGCAGACCGACATCGACAGCGTCCGCGCAGCGGCTTACCCGTACTTGCCTTACCTGGCGTTGCTGCCATTGATTGCGGTGTGGAGCTACTTGCTGGACGGTTTGTTCATCGGCGCCACCCGCGCGCGGGAGATGCGCAATGCGATGCTGGTTTCGGTGCTGATTGCGCTGCCGGTGGCGGTGGCCATGAGCGGGTTTGGCAACCATGGCTTGTGGTTGGCGTTTCTCGGGTTCATGGGGTTGCGGGCGGTGACGTTGGGGTGGGTGGGGTGGCGGTTGCAGCACAGAGATGAGTGGATTCGATAATGCCGGCGATCGCGGCCTGGTTTCCCGGTTCCCTGTGGGAGCGGCCTTGCGTCGCGAAATGAGGGCAAAGCCCTCACCTGCGACCTCACAGCCAAACACAATCCCAATGGGGGTACTCACCAGCGCGCCGCACCAGGCCAGCCCGAATGGGGTTGGCGATGATATAGCGGGCAACCGCTCGCACATCCTCCTCGCGTCGTAGCGCCCGATCATGAAAGCCGGTTTGCCAGATATGCCGTCTTTGAGCACCGACCTTGAACAGGGCACAGCTGCTTCTGGACTTGAACTCGCACATCAGCCTACCCAGGCTCGACGGTCCCAACTCGATAAGCCAGTGAAGATGGTCCGGCATCAACACCCAAGCCAGCGACCGACACACCCTGCTCTCTTCGCTGAGCCGCAGGTGCTGGATAACCGTTCTGGCGTATCGGAAGTCTTTGAACAATGGCGTTCGATTTAGAGTAGTGGTAGTGAGCAGATAGAGGCGCCCGGGCTCGGACACTCGGCCACTGCGTAAACGATGGGAGCTTGGACCTTCCATGTCGTCCTCCTTTGAACATTGCTATCAAAGGTAGCGGCGCTGGTGCGGCGGGCGAGGACAGGATTTTTACCAGGTATGACGCCGGTGAGGGCTGCGCCCTCAAATCGCGACGCAAGGCCGCTCCCACAAAAACACGCAATCCATGCCGTTTTTGCGGGGCGGCCCCGGCATTCACGACGACAGGTACGACGACCGGGTCAAACCAAGCCGCAAGGCATCCAGATACTGCGTGCGCTCACGGGCCGTGATCTTGGCGCTGGCAACCTTGTCGCGGTAGTGGGTCATCAACTCTTCGGGCGACAGGTGCACGTAGCGCAGCATGTCCTCGATGGTGTCGTGGGTTTCGATGCCGGCGTGGTACACGCTGCCATCGGCGTTCTGGTAGATGTTCACCGAGTCGGTGTCACCAAACAGGTTGTGCATGTCACCCAGAATTTCCTGGTACGCACCGACCAGGAACACGCCCAACAGGTAATCCTCGCCCTCCTGCACCGCATGCACCGGCATGCTGGTCTCGATGCTCTGCTCGTCGACGTACTGGTTGATCTTGCCGTCGGAGTCGCAGGTCAGGTCCTGCAATACCGCACGCCGCAGGGGCTCTTCGTCCAGGCGGTGCAGCGGGATGATCGGCAGTACCTGGCCAATGGCCCAGGTGTCGGGCAGGCTCTGGAACACCGAGAAGTTGCAGATGTACTTGTCGGCCAGCTTGTCGTTCAGTTCGTCCAGTACCTGACGGTGCGAGCGCTGGCGCGCCTTCAACGAGTTGTGCAGGCGGCGGCAGACCGCAAAGTAGCACTGCTCGGCCAGGGCCTTCTCGCTCAGGGTGAGCTTGCCATCGGCATACTGCGCAGCCACGTCACCCATGTAGTGGGTGGCACGCCAGTAGGTTTCGGTCACCATCTCGATGTCGGTCGGGCCAAGCAGGTCGACCAGCCACTGCACGGTCTCGGGCAAGGCTTCCTTGTTCTCGATGGTCGGAACCTGGTCGTTGTGCTTCTCGACGTCGGTCACCTGGATCACCAGCATGGCGTGGTGCGCGGTCAGCGAACGGCCGCTCTCGGAGAAGATGTGCGGGTGCGGCAGGCCCTGCGCATCGCAGAACTCCTTGAGCATGCCCACCACCACGCCGGCGTAGTCGTCCATGTCGTAGTTGATCGAACTGGCATTGCGCGAGTGGGTACCGTCGTAATCCACACCCAGGCCGCCACCCACATCGATGTGGTCCACCGGCAGGCCCAGCGCACGCAACTCACCGTAGTAACGGATGGCTTCCTTGAAGCCGTGCTGGTAGTCGGCCAGGTTGGCGATCTGCGACCCCATGTGGAAGTGCAGCAGGCGGATACCCTGGTCCAACCCGGCATCGCGGAAACGCTGGACAACAGACAGCAACTGCGCGGCCGACAACCCGAACTTGGACTTTTCCCCCCCGGTGTCGGCCCACTTGCTCGAAGCCAGCGAAGACAGGCGTACGCGCAGGCCAACCTGGGGTTTGACCTTGAGCTCGGCGGCCTCTTCGATCACCAGGGCCACTTCCGACTCTTTCTCGATGACGATGAACACATTGTGGCCGAGCTTCTGGCCCATCAGCGCCAGGCGGATGAATTCACGGTCCTTGTAGCCGTTGCAGACAATGGTGCCGCCTTTCGGCGCCAGCGCCAGCACCGCCAGCAGTTCGGGCTTGGAGCCGGCCTCCAGGCCGATCGACACGTTCTGCGTGGCGATGATGTTCTCCACCACCGCTTCCTGCTGGTTGACCTTGATCGGGTACAGCGCGGTGTACTGGCTCTGGTACTCCAGGCGCGCGATATTGGCGTCGAAAGCGCCGGTCAGCTGGCGAACGCGGTCCTGCAGAATGTCGGGGAAGCGCACCAGCAAGGGCAACGACAAGCCGCTCTGGCGCAGTTCGTCGACCTGTTCGAACAGGTCGATCGGCGCGCTGTTCGGGCCGTTGGGGCGCACTTCGACGCGCCCGGCCTCATTGATGGCGAAATAACCAGCGCCCCAATGGCGGATGCCATAAACACTGCGGCTATCGGCCACGGTCCATTGGCTACCATCGTCTTTGCGTGTGCGTCGTACGGACATTCAAGTCCCCTATAGATAAGTCGAAGACACTGCCCTGCATGCTGGCGGGCGCAGTGTAAAAGCCGAAAATGACGATTCGTCCGTGCCCCAGGGTAGACCCTGGCCACGGCAACGAGTTTAGAAAGCACTGGGCAAAAATGCGCGCCGGCTCAGCCGCCGGACTTTTTCGCCTTGAAGCCCTGCTTGATCAGCTCGGCGATCAGCAGCTCGACATGCTCGCCCTGGATTTCGATGACCCCATCCTTCAACGCGCCACCGGTACCGCAACGGCGCTTCAGGGTGGTGGCCAGCTCCTTGAGCTGATCGGGCGGCAACGGCACACCGGTGACGGTGGTCACGGTCTTGCCGCCGCGGCCTTTGCTTTCACGGCGCACACGGGCAATGCCATCGCCTTCGGGGATGACCTGCTGCTTGCAGGTACAGGCATCCACCGGCTGGCCACAGTCGGGGCAATGCCGACCGGCGTCGGTGGAGTAAACGAGACCGCCAAGGGCGGCGAAGGAAGAAGCTTTCTTGGCCACTTTTGTTCCTCGGTGCAGAGGACAAAAACTGGTCGTACCTTGGGGATGAGGCCGACCGCGAAGCCCCACTCTGGCAGGGGCGGCGCTACTGCTGCAAGACATGCGGCAGCCCGAAAAGGGCGCGCAGTGTAACGATAAATGCGGCGATTGCTAAGTACAGGATTGCGGCATTTTGCGAATGTTTTGCGACTACCCGGGAACTGGGGCTGCTTTGCAGCCCTGTCGCGACGCAAGGCCGTTCCCACAAGGTCCTGCATACGCCGATCGATGTGGGAGCGGCCTTGCGTCGCGAAAGGACCGCAAAGCGGTCCCCACGTCATCCCAGGCTGGCTTTATAGCGCTGCAACGCCGCCAGCGAATCCGGGCAATACGGCTTCATCAGGCTTTCTTCCTCGGCCTGCGCCAGGCCAATGAACCGCGCCTCGATCACCTCTTCCGGCTGCAACCGCAGCGGCGCATCCGACACCGCCGAATACACCGCACACCACAAACGGTTATCGGGCTGGTCAAAGTAGAACCGCTCATGAAACCGCAGCGCCGCGCCTTCAATGCCCAGCTCCTCGGCCAGTTCACGCGCCGCCGACTCGGCATACCCTTCGCCGGCCGTGACCATGCCACCCGCCGCCACATCCCAGTACCCTGGGTACAGCGCCTTGCTCAAGGTACGCCGGTGCACACATAACTCACCAGCACTGTTGAACAGCAGAATGAACGTGCAGCGGCCGATCAGGCCGCGCTCACGCAGCTCGGCGCGGGGCAAGGCGCCAAGTACCTGGTCGGCTTCGTCGACCCAGGTGACCAGCTCACGGTCGGAAGCCGCCCGGTGGGCGGCCTCGTTGGCGCTGATGGCCATGCTCAACCCTGCGACAGCAACTGGCGCAGGTCGATGACCGCAGCGTTGGCCCGGGAAATGTAGTTGGCCATGACCAGCGAGTGGTTGGCCCACATGCCGAAACCGCTGCCGTTGAGCACCATCGGGCTCCACAGCGGCTCTTGCGAGGCTTCCAGCTCACGAATGATCTGCCGCACGCTGACCGTGGCATTCTTTTTCGCCAGTACATCGGCAAAGTCGACCTCGATGGCACGCAGCAAGTGCGACAGCGCCCAGGCCTGGCCACGGGCCTCGTAGAACACGTTGTCGATCTGCAGCCATGGGGTTTCCACCAGCTCTTCGTCCACTTGCGGCGCCTGGCCGGCAACCACCGACTCGGTCTTCAGCGTGGTGTTGAGCTTGACCCGGCCAACGCTGGCCGACAGGCGTTGCGACAGCGAACCCAGGCGGGTGGCGACGTCACCCAGCCAGTTGTTCAGGTTGTCGGCACGGGTATAGAAGATCGCGCCCTTGTCGCCAGCAGCCAGACGGGTCTGGTAGCGCGACAGCGACTTGATGCCCTCTTCGAACTCCGATTCGCTCGAGGGCAGGATCCAGCTCTTGTTGTCGAAGTTGAAGCGCGGCTCGGCCTTGGCCAGGTCGGCGTCTTCGGTAGATTGCGACTGCGAACGGGCGAAGTCCTTGCGCAAGGCGCGGGACAGGTCGCGCACCTGCACCAGCACGCCGTACTCCCAGCTCGGCATGTTGTCCATCCACAGCCCAGGCGGGAAGCGGTCGTTGGAAATGTAACCGCCCGGCTTGTTCAGCAGGGTGCCGGCCACGGTCTTGAGGGTTTCCACGGTGGTGTAGCCAATCACCATCTGCTGGCCATTGCGCTCGGCAGCAGCCTGGGCATTCTGCTGCACCGGGAACAGCGCAGGTTCCTGGCTCCAGTACCAGCCCAAGCCGATGCACACCAGCAGATACAACCCGATCAGGGTTCCCAGGGCTCGGCTCCAAAGGCCGCCAAGGTAGCTACGGGCGGCAGCGCCGCGGCCGTCGACACGCTCACGGGGCTCGGCTTTGGCCTCGCGGTTTTTCCAATCCAGCATGGCTTTGTCCTTAATCAGTCACGACGGTTCAGGGGCTTTGACCACAGGCCTGCGCCAGGGTGCCACGGCAAGCCCGCGTGGCAGCACTATAAAGCAGACACCGCCTTACGCATAAGCGACCAATCAGTCGGTAACTGAATATTCGTTCTGAACGCAATGTTGATACAGGGCACTCATGCGAGGGAAAAGAGCTGCTAGCATAGAGCCATCATTGCCCCTGCATATCCCAACCTACAAGTAGCCAGGTCATGAGCCAAGCCGTCGAGCCAAGCCCGCTGTGCCCCGACCCGCAACTGTCGCGTAGCGGCCTGCGCAAGGACGACTCCCATGACGAGGTGTTGGTGCCCCTGCGCAAGCCGGTGTACATCCTGTTGCAGGACCACGAGCGGGCCCAGCGCCTGGCCCAGCAACTGGAATTCTTCGGGCTGCTGGTGCAGGCGCTGCCCAACGCTGCCGCGTTTCTGGCTTCGGTCGGCGAATACCCGCCTGCGGCCATCATCATGGATGTCGACTTCACCGGCAGCGGCCAGGGCCTGCTGCTGGCCGCCCAGGTACAACACGGCCTGGCGCAGAACATTCCGCTGCTGTTCTTCAGCCACCACGAAGCTGACACACCGACGCGCCTGGCTGCCGTGCGCGCCGGTGGGCAGGACTTTCTGACCGGCAGCCTGGAGGCATCCAGCCTGCTGGAAAAGGTCGAATTGCTGACCAACGCCGGGCCGCACGACCCATTGCGAGTGCTGATCATCGACGACTCACGCACCCAGGCGCTGCACACCGAACGGGTGCTGGCCAGCGCCGGCATGCTGACCCGCAGCCTGACCGACCCGATCCGCACCATGGCCGAGCTGGCCGACTTTCAGCCCGACCTGATCATTCTCGACCTGTACATGCCGGCTTGCACCGGCCCGGAACTGGCCAAGGTGATCCGTCACAGTGACCGATATGTGAGCGTGCCGATCATCTACCTGTCCGCCGAAGACGACCTGGACAAGCAACTGGACGCCATGAGCGAAGGCGGCGATGACTTCCTGACCAAGCCGTTTCGCTCGCGCCACCTGATCACCACCGTGCGCAACCGTGCGGCCCGCGCGCGGCACCTGAAGGCACGCATGGTGCGTGACAGCCTGACCGGGCTGTACAACCACACCCATATTCTGCAATTGCTTGAGGATTGCAGCTTCCGCGCCCGCCGTGAGCAGCAGCCGTTGAGTTTCGCCATGCTCGACATCGACCACTTCAAGAAGATCAACGACCGCCACGGCCACCCCATGGGGGACCGGGTAATCAAGAGCCTGGCGCTGTTCCTCAAGCAGCGCCTGCGCAAGACCGACTTCATTGGCCGTTACGGCGGCGAGGAATTTGCCATCGTCATGCCCAATACCGCGCTGGAGGCCGCCTACAAGGTGCTCGACGAGATTCGTCGGCGCTTCGCGGAGATAATCTACCCGGCGCAGCCGCAGGATTTGCAGTGCACCTTCAGTGCCGGGGTGGTGCAGATGGATGAGGGGCTGGACGCGTTGACCATGGCCAGCGCGGCGGATGAAGCCCTGTACCGCGCCAAGCATGCCGGGCGTAACTGTGTATTACGGGTAGAGCGCTGAAACCGCCCTGCCCGCGAAGAATCAATAGCGCCATCAGATAGAGGCACTCTGCCACTTTTTTCTGACGCCAAGCCCTCGGCGTCATCATCCGGTCACACAATCGCCATAACTTCAGCCGCCTACCCCCCACTCCCCTCCGCAGGAAGTTCGCGGCTATGCGCCTGAAGTGGCTGACCAATTTCAATACGCTGTTGCTGGTGACTGTGTGTTTCACCCTGGCCGCTACCCTGTGGTGGTCGCAACGGGCGCTGGAACGGCCCTATCAGCTGATGGAGCGCTACCTGGGCCTGTCCCAGCAGTTTCAGCAGCAGGTGGCGGGCAATATCCACGCCTACCTGGGCAGCGGGGATGCCCTGCGCCATGCCGCCGCCACGCAGGCCATCCAGCAACTGCAGGGCGCCCTGGCCGACTGGCCCGCCGAACTGGCGGCCAACCTGCGCCCCAGCCTGGCCAGCCTGCAGGCCTTCACGGGCAACGAACTGCTGGCGGCCGGCAAGCTGGCTGGCGACCCGCAAGCGCTGCTGTTGCAGGCCGAACGGGAATTCGGGGCCAATTTCGAGCAACTGGCCGGCTACGCCCGCGACAGCGGCACTGCCGAGGCCGACCGCTATTTGCTCCCGCTGCTCGACGCCAGCGTGCACCTGGGCCGGCTGGCACTGGCCCGCGACAAGCTGGTCAGCAGCGGCCGCCCGGAGCTTGCTGACGAAGTGGAGCGTGAGTTGCAACTGATCCGCAGCCAGGCACAGGCCATCGATGCCCTGCCCTTGCTCGGTGTCACCCGCACTGCAGCCTCTGGTGCCGACGACTTCGCCGCCATGATGGGCCTGCAAACCCAGGCCAGCGCCCGGCAGGAAGACATCGCCGTGGGCCTGAAGCGTGAGCTGCAAAACCTGCTGGGCCGCTACCCGGCCGAATTGCAGCGCACGCGCGAACAGATCGAGCGCCGTGCCGCCCTGGCTGCCAGCACCGGCCAGCGCCTGGAAGCCGTACAGCAGGCCATCGCCGCGCTGGAACCGCAAGTGCGCGCCCAACATGGCCAAATTGCCGGCGAGGTGCGCATCATCCAGGGTTTGATGATCGCCCTGATCCTGTTCATCGCCCTGTTGATCGATACCCTGCAACGGCGCCTGGCGCGCACCCTGACCGGCCTGGCCCCGGCGCTATCGTGCTGGGCCGAGGGCGACTTCGCCCAAGTGATCGCCCTGGGCAAGACCAACCGCGAACTGCATGACATTCAGGCATCGCTCAACCGCCTGCGCCAGTACCTGGTCGAACTGGTGGGCACCATTCGCCACAATGCCGAGCAGGTCGCCGGCAGCAGCCATGCCCTGGCCGGCATGAGCGCCGCGCTGCACGATGGCGCCCACCGCCAGGCCGGCGATACCGGGCAGATCCGCGACGCCTTGGGCGAGCTGGAAGCCACCATTCAGCAAGTGGCCGGTGACGCCAGCGCTGCCGCCCATGCCAGCCGCGATGCCGGGCGTGCGGTGGAACAGGGCCAGGCGGTGATTGGCCAGAGCCTGTCGGGCTTGAGGGAACTGGTCGATGAGGTACAGGGCAATGCGCGCATGATCGAGCAACTGGCCGAAGAGTCGGCCACCATCGGCGGGGTGCTGACGGTGATACGCTCGATTGCGGAACAGACCAACCTGCTGGCGCTGAACGCCGCCATCGAAGCGGCCCGGGCTGGCGAGATGGGCCGCGGCTTTGCCGTAGTGGCTGACGAGGTGCGTTCGCTGGCGCAGCGCACCACCGGGGCTACTGGCGAAATCCAGGCACTGATCGACCGCTTGCAGCAGGCGGCGCGGGAGTCGGTGGCCGGCATGCGCACCCAGCTCGAACACGCCGAAACCACCGCCAACCAGGCCCAGGCCGCCGATGGCGCGCTGGATGAGATCGTCAGCGCGATCCGCACGATCGCCGATACGGCGGTACGCATTGCCGACGTCACCGCGCAACAGACTGGCGCGGTGAGCGAAATTCGTGATCACAGCGAGCGGATTCACGCGTTGGGTGAAGACAACCTGCAGCGCATTGGTGAAGGGCGTGAGCAGGGTGAGCAACTACTGAGCCTCGGCGGGGAGCTGAGCAAGGCGGTGCGGGCCTTCAGGGTCTGAGGCCGGCACAGGCAATACACAAGTGGCGCCAGGTGTCGCCGTCCCTTTCAACCTGCGCCAACTCCGTTATCATGCCCGGCACGTTCCACCTCGCGAGTTCGCCATGCGCCGCCTGTTTTTCCTGCTGTTCCTGCTGCTGGCCAGCCCTGTCTTCGCCACCGGCCTGCTCGACAACCGCCCCAGCGCCACCCTCGGCGCCGCTTCGCTGGCCAACAACGCCGACTTCCTGCCAGTGCACGAGGCGTTCAAGCTCGACCTGATCCAGGCCGATGCGCATACCATCAAGCTGCGCTTCATCGCCACCGACGGCTACTACCTCTACCGCCACCGCTTCCAGTTCCACACCGAACCCGCCGACATCGCCTTGGGCACGCCGAACATCCCTAAGGGCGAGGCCAAGCACGATGAGTTCTTCGGCGACGTGGAGGTGTACCACGGCGTGCTCGATATCGAACTGCCGCGCAACGATCCGCGTGCCTTTACCCTGCTGGTGGGCTATCAGGGCTGTGCTGACAAGGGCCTGTGCTACCCGCCGGAAACCGCACGGCTGAGCATCGATGGCGAAGCCGGCACAAACACCCCTGGCGCAATCGAACAGGCCTGGAGCTGGAAATCGCTGCTGCTGTTCTTCCTCGCCGGGGTCGGCCTGACCTTCACCCCCTGTGTGCTGCCGATGCTGCCGATTCTCTCCGGCGTGGTATTGCGCGGGCAGGTCGGTGGGCCACGCGGGCTGGCGCTGTCGCTGGCGTACGTACTGCCAATGGCCGCCAGCTTCGCCGCACTCGGCGCGCTGATGGGCTTGTTCGGCGCCGGCCTGAACCTGCAGGCACGCCTGCAATCGGCTTGGGTACTGGTGCCCTTCGCGCTGTTTTTCGTGGTGTTCGCCCTGGCCATGTTCGGCCTGTTCGAACTGAAGCTGCCGCAAGCCCTGAATAACCGCCTGAACAACGTCGCCAACCACACCAAGGGCGGTTCGCTACTGGGCGCTGCAGTACTCGGCGTGCTCTCCAGCCTGCTGGTTTCGCCCTGTGTGTCGGCGCCCCTGGCAGGCGCGCTGCTGTACATCAGCGCCAGCGGCGATGCCTTGGGCGGGGCGCTCAAACTGTTCGCCCTGGGCCTGGGCATGGGCGCGCCACTGTTGCTGGTGGCCACCGGTGGCGCAGCCTGGCTGCCGAAAAGCGGCCCTTGGCTGAACACCGTGAAAAACGCCATCGGCGTACTGCTGCTGGGGCTGGCCATCGGCCTGCTCAGCCGGGTGCTGCCAGGCCCGGTAACCCTGTTGCTGGTCGGCCTGCTTGCCGCAGGCGTGGCACTGTTCCTCGGCGCCTTGGAGTTCGTGGTCAAGACTGCGCGCCAGCGCCTGGCGCAACTGCTCGGCCTGGCCTTGCTGGTATACGCGCTGGCTTGCTGGTATGGCGCCCTCAGTGGCCAGGGCGACCCGCTGCGGCCCCTGCCCGTGCCCAGCCAGGCGGCCAGCGCTGGCACTACCGCGGCCACAGCGCAGGCCTGGCAAACCATCACCACCCCGCAAGCCCTGGATGCCGCGCTGGCACAGGCCAAGGCAGCCGGCCAACCGGTGTTGCTGGACTGGTACGCCGACTGGTGCATCAGTTGCAAGGTCATCGAACGCGAGGTGCTCAACGCCGCCCAGGTGCAGCCGCAACTGGCGGCGTTCAAGCTGCTGCGGTTCGACATCACCGCAAGCAACGCCGAGCAACGCTCGCTCCTTGACCGGTACCAACTGTTCGGCCCGCCTGCGCTGTTGTTCTTTGCCGCGAACGGCAGCGAAATTACCGCCGATCGGGTGATTGGCGAGATAAATGCCGAGGAATTCGCGCAGATTCTCACGCGCGTGCGCGGCAAACTCGGTCTATAACTTCCCGCGGGCCGGGAAAAATCCTCGATTAGGTGACCAGATTTAAATATTTGGTCACATACTTCGCGCGAATCTCGGACATCGTGCTGGCTATTGCCGGGAACTGGACACTTGCCGTCGCTTTACGGCACACTCGCCGCGCTGTGTCGAATTGCCCTACAAATCCAAGGAATCCACAGATGGCAACGCTACTGGTGCTTCACGGCCCCAACCTCAACCTGCTCGGTACTCGCGAGCCTGGCCACTACGGCGCCGTGACCCTGGCCCAGATCAACCAGGACCTGGAGCAACGTGCCCGCGCCGCAGGCCACCATCTGCAGTACCTGCAGAGCAATGCCGAATACGAATTGATCGACCGCATTCACGCGGCACGCAACGAGGGTGTGGACTTCATCCTGATCAATCCGGCTGCTTTCACCCACACGAGCGTCGCATTACGTGACGCATTGCTTGCGGTGAGCATCCCATTCATCGAAGTGCACCTGTCCAACGTGCACAAACGCGAACCGTTCCGTCACCACTCCTACTTTTCCGATGTGGCCGTAGGGGTGATCTGCGGCCTGGGCGCAAGCGGTTATCGCCTGGCCCTGGAGTCTGCACTGGAACAACTGGCTGCCAACGCACAGCCCAAATGATGAAAACCCCGGCCCCGATGGGCCGGGGTTCCAGAGAAACGTTCTAGATACGTTTTTGTATTTCGCCCCCTGACCGAACCTTTGGGAGTTGATGATTAATGGATATCCGTAAAGTCAAGAAACTGATCGAGCTGCTGGAAGAGTCTGGCATCGACGAGCTGGAGATCAAGGAAGGCGAAGAGTCGGTTCGTATCAGCCGTCACAGCAAGACCCCAGCTGCCCAGCAGTTCTACGCACCGGCCCCGATGGCCGCCGCCCCGGCCGCAGCTGCCCCTGTAGCCGCTGCTGCGCCAGCCGCCGAAGCCGCTGCTGCTGCCCCGGCGCTGAAAGGCACCGTGGTCCGTTCGCCAATGGTAGGTACCTTCTACCGCAAACCTTCGCCGACCTCGCCGAACTTCGCTGAAGTTGGCCAGAGTGTGAAGAAGGGCGACACCCTGTGCATCGTCGAAGCCATGAAGATGATGAACCACATCGAAGCCGATGTTGGCGGTGTCATCGACGCCATCCTGGTAGAAGACGGCCAGCCGGTTGAGTTCGACCAGCCGCTGTTCACCATCGTTTGAATCGCGGAGAGCCAACGATGTCTGGGAAGCTCGAAAAAGTCCTGATCGCCAACCGCGGGGAAATTGCCCTGCGGATCCTGCGTGCCTGCAAAGAGCTGGGCATCAAGACCGTCGCCGTGCACTCCACTGCCGACCGTGAACTGATGCACCTGGGCCTGGCAGACGAGTCGGTCTGCATCGGCCCTGCATCGTCGAAGGATTCCTACCTGCATATCCCGGCGATCATCGCTGCCGCCGAAGTGACTGGCGCCACCGCGATTCACCCGGGTTACGGCTTCCTGGCGGAAAACGCCGATTTCGCCGAGCAGGTGGAAAAATCCGGTTTCGCCTTCATTGGCCCGAAAGCCGACACCATTCGCCTGATGGGCGACAAGGTTTCGGCCAAGGACGCGATGATCAAGTCGGGCGTACCAACCGTACCGGGCTCCGATGGCCCGCTGCCGGAAGACGAAGAAGTCGCCTTGGCAATCGCCCGTGACGTCGGCTACCCGGTGATCATCAAGGCCGCCGGTGGCGGTGGTGGTCGCGGTATGCGCGTGGTGCACAAGGAAGAGGACCTGATCGCCTCGGCCAAGCTCACCCGCACCGAAGCCGGTGCTGCCTTCGGCAACCCGATGGTCTACCTGGAAAAGTTCCTGACCAACCCACGCCACGTGGAAGTTCAGGTGCTGTCCGACGGCCAGGGCAACGCCATTCACCTGGGTGACCGCGACTGCTCGCTGCAGCGTCGCCACCAGAAGGTCCTGGAAGAAGCACCAGCCCCGGGTATCGATGAAAAGGCCCGCCAGGAAGTGTTCAAGCGCTGCGTCGATGCGTGCATCGAGATCGGCTACCGCGGTGCCGGTACGTTCGAATTCCTGTACGAAAACGGCCGCTTCTACTTCATCGAGATGAACACCCGGGTGCAGGTTGAACACCCTGTGTCGGAGATGGTCACCGGTATCGACATCGTCAAGGAGATGCTGAGCATCGCCGCTGGCAACAAGCTGTCGTTCCGCCAGGAAGACGTTGTCATCCGTGGCCACTCGCTGGAGTGCCGGATCAACGCCGAGGACCCGAAGAAGTTCATCCCGAGCCCAGGCAAGGTCAAGCACTTCCACGCCCCAGGTGGCAACGGCGTGCGCGTGGATTCGCACCTGTACAGCGGTTATTCGGTACCCCCGAACTACGACTCGCTGATCGGCAAGCTGATCACCTATGGCAAAGACCGCGATGAAGCCATGGCGCGCATGCGCAATGCCCTGGACGAGATCGTCGTCGACGGCATCAAGACCAACATCCCGCTGCACCGCGACCTGGTGCGTGATGAAGGTTTCTGCAAAGGCGGCGTCAACATTCACTACCTCGAGCACAAACTGGCCAACCAGGAGTGATCGTGTAGTGTGATGGACCAGAACCCCGGACTTGTGCCGGGGTTTTTTATTGCTTACCCAAGGCTCACACACCCCTGTAGGAGCGGCCTTGCGTCGCGAAAGGGCCGCGAAGCGGCCCCGGCAATATCTGCGGCGAAGCTGAGATCGTGGGGCCGCTGCGCGCCCCATCGCGACACAAGGCCGCTCCTACAGGGACCGCAGGTTAACCCTTCATCCGCGGCATCTCGATACGGTGCTCATGCACCCGCCGATACAGGGTAGCCCGCGAAATGCCCAACGCCCGCGCAGCATCGGCCGGCTTCCAGCGATGGCGAATCAGCGCATCCAGCAACAGTTGCCGCGCCGGGCACGACACCCCGCCTGCAACCGAGCCTACCGCCCCACCCCGCACCTCCTGCGGCAAATCCTGCACCCGCACCTGCCCGCCCTCGCAGACCGCACAGGCATAGCGCAACACCTGCCGCAGCTGGCGCAAATTGCCCGGCCAGCGATAAACCAGCAGCGCCTGCAAGGCATCGTCCGCCAGTACAACTTCGACGCCACAGGCCGCAGCCTCTTCGGCCAGCAATTGGTGAATCAGCCCCAACCGGTCCTCCCGCTCACGCAGCGGCGGCAACTCGAAGCGGGCATTGGCCAGGCGGAAGTACAAGTCTTCGCGGAAACGCCCGTCTTCTACCATTGCCGCCAGATCACGGTGGGTGGCACAGATCACCTGGATATCCACCCGCTCCCGCCGCGCCGCGCCCAGCGGCGCCACTTCGCCCTCGGCCAGCACCCGTAGCAACCGGGTTTGCAGGTTCAGTGGCATATCACCGATCTCGTCGAGGAACAACGTACCGCCGTGGGCCTGCTGCAACAGCCCTTGCATGCCTTTGCTGGAAGCACCGGTGAAAGCCCCCGCCACATAACCGAACAACTCGCTCTCGATCAGGCTCTCGGGGATGGCTGCACAGTTCAGGGTCACGAAGGGGCCGTCACGGCGCTGGCTCTGCTGGTGCAACTGACGGGCGAACACCTCCTTGCCGGCCCCAGTTTCACCCAGCACCAGCACGGCCAGGTTGCAGTCCTTGACGCGGGTAGCCAAGCGCAGGTGCTGTTCGATGCGGCTGTCCTGGGCCTGCTGCAGCGGTTGCGCCCGCTGGCGTTGCCGAGGGGCGCTGACCCGGCCGTACAAACCACCCAGGCCAGGCAGGCGCTGGGCCGACGACGCGCTGACCCGGCGTAGCTGGTCCATGTCGAACAGCTCGCCAATGTGCGCCGGCAAACGGCCCAGGCGTTCGACCAGGCGCTGCCGGGCCAGGCTGTTGATGGCCTGCAGGCGACCATCGGCATCCCAGGCCAGCAGGTAATCAGGCTGGCTTTCCACATAGCCCGGCGTGCCATGGGCGCGCATCACCCAGTGGCCCTGGGCAGTGTGCATGAAAAAGGCGTTTTCGATGTCGCGAGCGGTTTGCTCGACCAGCTGACGGATCAGGTGCTGGCTGCGGCGGTCGTCCGGTGACTGCAAGGCAGACACATCCACCACCCCCAGCAGCTCGCCAACGGGTCGAACACCGGTGCCGCCGTGCAGGTCAGGCCGATGAACGCCGCCCGGAAATGGTCGCGCTTGTGCACCGTGACCGGGGCCTTGCTGGTGAGCACCGCCGCCACGCCACAGGTACCCTCCTCGCCCTCCGACCAGCAAGTGCCCAGGTACAGGCCGGCTTTGCGACAGTCGTTGCGAATGGCTGATTCGACCCGGTAGTCGATGGTGCGCCCTTGGGCGTCGGTCAGCAGCACGCAATAGTCGGCGCCCCGCACGCGCTCGTGCAGGCGGGCCACGGCGTCGCTGGCGATGCGCAGAAACAGCTGCGCGCGTTCACGGCACTCATTGAGCAGGCTTTGAGAAAGGATTCGCGGGCCCTGCTGGGAGGCGGGGTCCAGGCGGTACAGCTCCATGGAACGGCGCCATGAATCGAGGATCAGCGGCGGTACCGGCGCCTGTGGCAGGCGGTCGGCATTCTTCAGCACCCTGCTGACGCAATCGACATGGGCTCGGGAGTTCGCGGCAAGCATTCGGGCCCTCCGGTTCTCGTTGCTGTTTTTATCGTTGTTCGGCCATTAAGCGCTTGCGCGCCCGCCCCGACAAGCACTGTGTGGTTACCGGCTGGCTTGAGACGCAGCGTCTCAGCTTCTCGCCGAACGCGGCTGCGCACTGGCACCGGGCGTCTCGCCGTGCCCGCCCTGCAGCCACCACCAAGGCAGGCCAAAGCGCTCTGCAACGGCCCCTTCGGCGCCTTTTGGCAAAGCTGGCACCGCGCTTGCTCCTGTCTTGGCAAACAAGAATACGAGGTGCGCCATGCCGCTACCCGCCCCGCTTGTCGGGATCATTGCCAACCCTGCCTCCGGCCGTGACCTGCGCCGCCTGACGGCCAGCGCCGGGCTCTATTCGAGCACCGACAAGGCTTCGGCAATCCAGCGCCTGCTGGCCGCCTTCGGCGCCACCGGCATCGGCCAGGTGCTGCTGCCCAGCGACATGACCGGCATCGCCGCCGCCGTGCTCAAGGCCAGCCACGGCCCGGCTGCGCTCGACCAGCACTGGCCAGCCATCGAAATACTCGACCTGCCGTTGTCGCAGACCGTAGCCGACACCCGCCTGGCCACCCGACGCATGGTCGAGCGCGGTGTGGCGCTGATCGCCGTGCTGGGGGGCGATGGCACCCACAAGGCCGTCGCCGCCGAGGCGCAAGATGTGCCACTGCTGACCCTATCCACCGGCACCAACAATGCCTTCCCCGAACTGCGCGAGGCCACCAGCGCCGGCCTTGCCGGTGGCCTGCTGGCCACCGGCCGGGTACCGGCCAGCATTGGCCTGCGCCGCAACAAGCGCCTGGTGGTGACAGTGCCGCAGCAGCAACTGGCCGAATGGGCCCTGGTGGAAGTGGCAGTGTCACCGCAGCGTTTCATCGGCGCCCGCGCACTCAGCCGCAGCGAAGACCTTGCCGAAGTTTTCGCCTGCTTCGCCGAACCGCATGCCATCGGCCTGTCGGCGCTGTGTGGCCTGTGGTGCCCGGTGTCGCGCCAGGCCCCGCACGGCGCCTGGATTCGCCTCGCATCCAGCGCTGAACAGGCACTGCTCGCGCCGCTGGCCCCTGGCCTGCTGCAAGCCTGTGGCATCACCGCCAGCGGCACGCTGCTGCCCGATGTTGCCCACCGCCTGAGCCTGGCCAGCGGCACCCTGGCCCTGGACGGCGAGCGCGAAATCGAATTCGCCGAACACGACACCCCCACCATCACCCTCGACCACCGCGGCCCGCTCAGTGTGGACGTCGAGGCCGTGCTGGCCCATGCCGCCCGTCACCACCTGCTGGCCGTGCCTCGCGGCCATCGGCTGCACCCTGCAAACCCGTGTTGAGACAACCCCGGAGAACAACAACATGTCCAATCAACTCAGTACCGAACAACTGCTGCATGCCTATGAAGTGATGCGCACCATCCGCGCGTTTGAAGAACGCCTGCACGTGGAATTCGCCACTGGCGAAATCCCCGGTTTCGTGCACCTCTACGCCGGCGAAGAGGCCTCGGCTGCCGGGGTCATGGCCCACCTGCGCGACAGCGACTGCATCGCCTCGACCCATCGCGGCCATGGCCATTGCATCGCCAAGGGCGTGGATGTGTACGGCATGATGGCCGAAATCTACGGCAAGAAGACCGGCGTATGCGGTGGCAAGGGCGGCTCGATGCACATTGCCGACCTGGAGAAAGGCATGCTCGGGGCCAACGGTATCGTCGGTGCCGGCGCCCCCCTGGTGGCCGGCGCGGCGCTGGCGGCCAAGCTCAAGGGGCGCGACGACGTGGCGGTAGCGTTCTTCGGCGACGGGGCCTCCAACGAAGGCGCGGTATTCGAAGCCATGAACATGGCGTCGATCATGAACCTGCCGTGCATCTTTGTCGCCGAGAACAATGGCTACGCCGAAGCCACCGCCTCCAACTGGTCGGTGGCCTGCGACCACATCGCCGACCGCGCGGCCGGCTTCGGCATGCCCGGGGTGACCATCGACGGCTTCGATTTCTTTGCCGTGTACGAGGCCGCCGGTGCGGCCATCGAACGCGCCCGTTCCGGGCAAGGCCCATCGCTGGTCGAGGTCAAGCTCAGCCGCTACTACGGCCATTTCGAGGGCGACGCGCAAACCTACCGCGCGGCGGATGAAGTCAAGAACCTGCGCGAATCGCGCGACTGCCTGATGCAGTTCCGCAACAAGACCACCCGCGCCGGCCTGCTCACGGCCCAGCAACTGGACGCTATCGACGCACGCGTCGAGGACCTGATCGAAGACGCTGTGCGCCGCGCCAAGTCCGACCCCAAGCCACTGCCCGCCGACCTGCTCAGCGATGTCTACGTCGCCTACCCCTGAGCCGCGCATTACAAGAACAACAGGAGAACCACCATGGCAAGAAAGATCAGCTACCAGCAGGCCATCAACGAAGCACTGGCCCAGGAAATGCGCCGCGACGACAGTGTGTTCATCATTGGCGAGGACGTTGCCGGCGGTGCCGGGGCGCCCGGTGAGGAAGACGCCTGGGGTGGCGTGCTGGGCGTGACCAAGGGCCTGTACCACCAGTTCCCGGGCCGGGTACTGGACGCTCCCCTGTCGGAAATCGGCTACGTCGGCGCGGCGGTCGGTGCCGCCACCCAGGGCCTGCGCCCGGTGTGCGAGCTGATGTTCGTGGACTTCGCCGGCTGCTGCCTGGACCAGATACTCAACCAGGCCGCCAAGTTTCGCTACATGTTCGGCGGCAAGGCAGTCACCCCGCTGGTGATGCGCACCATGTACGGCGCAGGCCTGCGCGCAGCGGCCCAGCATTCGCAAATGCTCACCTCGCTGTGGACGCACATTCCAGGCCTGAAGGTGGTGTGCCCCTCCTCGCCATACGACGCCAAGGGGCTCCTGATTCAGGCGATCCGCGACAACGACCCGGTGATCTTCTGCGAGCACAAGCTGCTCTACAGCATGCAGGGCGAGGTGCCGGAAGAGGTGTACACGGTCCCCTTCGGCGAAGCCAACTTCCTGCGTGATGGCGATGACGTGACCCTGGTCACCTACGGGCGCATGGTGCATGTAGCCCTGGAGGCCGCCAACAACCTGGCCCGCCAGGGCATCGACTGCGAAGTACTGGACCTGCGCACCACCAGCCCGCTGGACGAAGCCAGCATTCTGGAAAGCGTGGAAAAAACCGGCCGCCTGGTAGTCATCGACGAAGCCAACCCGCGCTGCTCGATGGCCACCGATATCAGTGCCCTGGTGGCGCAGAAGGCTTTCGCTGCGCTCAAGGGCCCGATCGAGATGGTCACCGCACCGCACACCCCGGTGCCGTTCTCCGACGCTCTGGAAGACCTGTACATCCCTGACGCGGCGAAGATCGAGGCCGCCGTGCGCAAAGTGATCGAAGCTGCAAGGAGTGCCGCATGAGCCAGATCCATACCCTGACCATGCCCAAGTGGGGGCTGTCGATGACCGAGGGCCGGGTAGACACCTGGCTCAAGCAGGAAGGCGACCCGATCACCAAAGGCGATGAGGTGCTGGACGTCGAGACCGACAAGATCAGCAGCAGTGTCGAGGCCCCGTTCAGCGGCGTGCTGCGCCGCCAGGTGGCCAAGCCGGATGAAACCCTGCCGGTGGGCGCGCTGCTGGCCGTGGTCGTGGAAGGCGAAGCCGAAGAGGCCGAGATCGATGCCGTGGTGCAGCGCTTCCAGGCCGAGTTCGTCGCCGAAGGCGGCGCCGACCAGGCCCAGGGCCCGGCCCCGCAAAAGGCTGAAGTGGGCGGCCGCCTGCTGCGCTGGTTTGAGCTGGGTGAAGGCGGCACGCCGTTGGTGCTGGTGCACGGCTTTGGCGGCGACCTCAACAACTGGCTGTTCAACCACCCGGCGCTGGCGGCCGAGCGGCGGGTGATCGCCGTGGATCTGCCGGGGCATGGCGAGTCGGCCAAGGCCCTGCAGCGCGGCGATCTGGATGAACTGAGCGAGAGCGTGCTGGCCCTGCTTGACCACCTGGGCATTGCCAAGGCGCACCTGGGGGGGCATTCGATGGGCGGTGCAGTCAGCCTGAACCTGGCGCGCCTGGCACCGCAGCGGGTGGCCAGCCTGAGCCTGGTGGCCAGTGCCGGCCTGGGTGAAGCGATCAACGGGCAATACCTGCAAGGCTTCGTCAGCGCAGCCAACCGCAATGCCCTGAAGCCACAGATGGTGCAGCTGTTCGCCGACCCGGCGCTGGTCACCCGGCAGATGCTGGAAGACATGCTCAGGTTCAAGCGCCTGGAAGGCGTTGACCAGGCCCTGCAGCAATTGGCTGCGGCACTGGCCGAAGGCGACCGCCAACGCCACGACCTGCGTGGCGTGCTGGGGCAGCACCCGGCGCTGGTGGTGTGGGGCGGCAAGGACGCGATCATCCCGGCCAGCCATGCCGAAGGGTTGGAGGCCGAAGTACTGGTGCTGCCCGAGGCCGGCCATATGGTGCAGATGGAGGCGGCCGACCAGGTCAACCAGCAATTGCTCGCATTCCTGCGCAAGCACTGAACCTATTCCGTGAGCCTGGAGAACAATCATGAATGACTTGAGCCACACCCACATGCGCGCTGCCGTATGGCATGGCCGCAACGACATTCGCGTAGAACAGGTCCCCTTGCCAGCCGACCCGGCGCCGGGCTGGGTACAGATCAAGGTGGACTGGTGCGGCATTTGCGGCTCCGACCTGCATGAATACGTCGCCGGGCCGGTATTCATCCCGGTCGAGGCGCCGCACCCGCTGACCGGCATCCAGGGCCAGTGCATCCTCGGCCACGAATTCTGTGGTCAGATCGCCAAACTGGGTGAAGGCGTCGAAGGCTTTGCCGTCGGTGACCCGGTGGCTGCAGACGCCTGCCAGCATTGCGGCACCTGCTACTACTGTACCCATGGCCTGTACAACATCTGTGAACGCCTGGCCTTCACCGGCCTGATGAACAACGGCGCCTTCGCCGAGTGGGTCAATGTGCCGGCGAACCTGCTGTACCGCTTGCCGCAGGGCTTTCCGGCAGAGGCTGGCGCGCTGATCGAGCCGCTGGCGGTGGGCATGCATGCGGTGAAGAAGGCCGGCAGCTTGCTGGGCCAGACCGTGGTGGTGGTGGGCGCCGGCACCATCGGCCTGTGCACCATCATGTGCGCCAAGGCAGCCGGTGCGGCGCAGGTAATTGCGCTGGAAATGTCATCTGCGCGCAAGGCCAAGGCCAGGGAAGTCGGCGCCAGCGTGGTGCTCGACCCGAGCCAGTGCGATGCCTTGGCAGAGATTCGCGCGCTTACCGGCGGCCTGGGGGCGGATGTGAGCTTCGAGTGCATCGGCAACAAGCACACGGCCAAACTGGCCATCGACACCATCCGTAAGGCCGGCAAGTGCGTGCTGGTAGGCATTTTTGAAGAGCCCAGCGAATTCAACTTCTTCGAACTGGTATCCACCGAGAAGCAGGTGCTGGGGGCATTGGCGTACAACGGCGAATTTGCCGATGTCATTGCCTTCATTGCAGACGGGCGGCTGGACATTCGCCCGCTGGTGACCGGGCGGATCGGGCTGGAGCAGATTGTCGAGCTGGGGTTTGAGGAACTGGTGAACAACAAGGAGGAAAACGTGAAGATCATCGTGTCACCAGGCGGGCATTGATTGCACCTCAACCTGTGGGAGCGGGCGTGCCCGCGAAGCCGACGACTCGGTAGATGGCACCGGCTTCGCCGGTGTTCGCGGGCACGCCCGCTCCCACAGTTATCGAACAAGGCTCAAGGGATGTCAGACATTTCTGAATCTGAAACCAAATGCTTTAGCTTGGATCATCTAGCGAATTATCCTACGAGCTTGTCGGAAGTCGCTCCATTGTCGGGGAAACACCTCAGGGATACCGTCACAGAGTCGCCATGTGTGGTGGCCGGGCGTGAGAAACCCGAAGATGTGTGATTGCGGCATTTGTCATGGCAGCCGTGCGCGGGCAGGCTTCGGTCTGGCCGAGCTCACACGTCCTCGGGTTTCTCACCCCGTGCACGGTCGCCACCCTATCCCGTGAGAAAGGATGCAGTGGTGACTATTTCCTGAACCGACGTGTGAGTTGTGATCATGAAAAAGATTGTCCCCGATCCACCCAAAACACTGACTTCCCGCCCCTTCTACACCATCAACCAGGACATGCCCTCGGTCGACGCAGTAATCCACACCCTGCAGTTGATGGCCGGCATTGAAGACACCCTGGACGAGTACATCTGCGCCAATGCCGGTGAGCCGGGTATCAACATGCTGGTCAATGCGGTACATCACGTACAGATGACCAAGGTACTGGCCGAGTTGCTGTTACATCGCCAGACCGGGGATATCACCTGGCATTGAGGTTGAGCTGACTGGCTTCATCGCCGGTAAGCCCACAGGTACTGCACAAGACCAAGGGCCAGCACAAATCCTGTAGGAGCGGCCTTGTGTCGCGATGGGGCGCGAAGCGGCCCCGGCGATATCTGCAGCGAAGCTGAAATCGTGGGGCCGCTGCGCGGCCCATCGCGACGCAAGGCCGCTCCTACAGGGATGTGCGTCAGCACATGCGCTCGCTGTTTCAGGATCCCATTCTGCGTCATAATCGGCAGACCTTTTGCCCGGTTCTCGCCATGCGTCCACTGCTCCCCATTACCCTGGTCCTGCTGCTCGCCGCCTGTGGCGATGGCGAATCGTTGCTGCCGCCGGATGCCCGCCTGCCCGACGGTGGGCGCTACCGGGGCCAGGTGGTCGATGGCCTGCTGCAGGGTGAGGGGCGAATCGACTATCCCAACGGCAGCTGGTATGCCGGCACCTTCAAGGACGGCCAGTGGCATGGCCAGGGCGAATGGCACGGCCAGAACGGCGAGGTGTACCGCGGCCAGTTCGCCGCAGGGCTGTTCGAGGGGCTGGGCGACCTGACCACACCGGGCAGCCACTATGCCGGCACGTTCAAGCACGGCCGCCGCGATGGCGAAGGCACCCTCAAGCAAGCCGACCAAACCTACCGTGGCCAATTCAAGGACGACCTGTACGACGGCGCCGGCGAGCTGGTGCTGGCAGACGGCAGCCGTTACCAGGGCCTGTTCGCCAAGGGCAAGCCCAACGGCGCGGGGGTGCGCAGCGACGCCAGCGGTAACCGGTTCAGCGGCCATTTCAGCAATGGCCAACTGCAAGGCAGCGGCACCTACGACAGCGTCGATGGCGAGCAGTACATCGGCGAGTTCAAGGACAACCGTATTGAAGGCCGTGGCCGCTACGAGAGTGCCGATGGCGATGTTTGGATCGGCCAATTCAAGGACGGCTCGCTGATCGGCGAAGGTGAATTGCTGGGCAGCGACGGCAGCCATTACAAAGGCACGTTCGCCGACTGGCGGCTGTCTGGCCAAGGCAGCTTGCAACTGGCCGACGGCAGCCAGTACGTAGGCGGCTTCCTCAACGATGCCTACAACGGCAAGGGGCGCCTGATCCTGCCCAACGGCAAGGTCGAAAGCGGCGTGTGGGCCAATGGGGTGCGCGTGCGCGACCAGCATGGCACGCTGCTGCCCGACCCGCTTGACCTGGCCCTGCTCAACCAGGGCCGGCTACTGCAACAGGCGCTGGCCGCAGTGCCGCGGTCGGCCCCGCCGATTCAGCTGTACAGCCTGGTGGTGGGCGGTGATGGCCAACAGAGTGTGTTCCTGCGTGAAGCCGACTACGTCAGCAACATGCTCAAGGTACGCTTTGGCGCCCGCGGCCAGGTGACCCTGGTCAACCACCGCGACCACCTGGCCAACCGCCCCATGGCAACCCGCGAGAACCTCACCCGTGCCGCCCGCACCCTGGCCGAGCGCAGCGGCCCGGAAGACCTGGTGTTCATCTACCTCACCAGCCACGGCAGCGCAGACCACCAGCTGGTGCTCGACCAACCCCGCCTGCAACTGGCCGACTTGTCCGCCGACGAGCTGGCAACGGCCCTTGCGCCGCTGAAGGATCGCGACAAGGTCATTGTCATCTCGGCCTGCTATTCAGGGGGGTATATCGCCCCGCTGAAAGATGAGCGTACCCTGATCATGACTGCCGCACGCGCCGACCGTGTCTCCTTCGGTTGCTCGGAGGAAGCTGATTTCACCTACTTTGGCGAAGCCCTGTTCGCCCAGGCCCTGAACCAGACCGACGACCTGAAACAGGCGTTTGAACTGGCACGCGGCAGTGTTGCCGAAAGGGAACAAAGGGAAGGTTTCGACGCCTCTGAGCCCCAGTTGTGGGCGCCGCCGGCGGTGCTTGAGCATTGGCAGCAACTGCGCCGTCAACAGGCCGAAGAAGCATTGCGCAACACGACCCAGGCCAAGGTGGGCGCACAGGCAAAAACCCCGGGCAACCACTAGACTTGGGTGTAACAAGGGAGAGACATCATGTACTTGACGCCTCAGCATGTCCTGCTTGCCGGTGCCACCGGCCTCACCGGTGAACACCTGCTCGACCGCCTGCTCAACGAGCCCACCATCACCCGCGTGCTGGCCCCGACCCGCCGGCCGTTGGCCGAACATCCGCACCTGGAAAACCCGGTGGGTGACCCGGCAGTGTTCCTGCCGCAGCTGGCCGGCAGGGTCGACGTTGCCTATTGCTGCCTGGGCACCACCCTCAAACAGGCCGGCTCCGAGTCGGCGTTCCGCGCGGTGGACCTGGACATGGTGGTGGCGTTCAGCAAACGGGCCCGGGAAATGGGCGCACGGCATTTGCTGGTGGTCAGTGCCTTGGGCGCCGACCCGAAGTCATCGATTTTCTACAATCGGGTGAAGGGCGAGATGGAAGAGGCGCTCAAAGCGCAGGATTGGCCGCAACTGACCATCGTGCGGCCGTCTCTGCTGCTGGGCGAGCGCATCAAGCCGCGGCTGGCAGAGCAGTTGGTTTCACCGTTGTCCCGGCTGATTCCGGGCAAATACCGAGGGATCGAGGCCTGCACCCTGGCCCGTGCGCTATGGCGCCTGGCCCTCGAGGAAGAAGACGGGGTGCGGATTGTGGAGTCGGATGAATTGCGCAAGCTGGGCAAGAAGTAAGCCGCTCCCACAGGACCGTGCAATCCCTCACAGCCCCCCTGTGGCCTGGAAGCCTACACCGGCAGCAGTCAGCAAGGACAACGGCAGCAACAGGGTATCAAGCAGCATGCTCCCTGGCAGGTCCAGCCCCGGATAGCTCGGGGCTTGAGCCCCAAACCGATCCCGCGGGCAGCAACCACCATTGATCGCATACAGATCCAGACGCGTACCGGCATACACCACCGGCGCCCCCGGCTTGTTGGCATCCAGCGTGCGCACCGTGGCACAACCACTCAGCAACCCCAGCGCCAGCAAGCCGGCCAGCGCCCGTTTCAATCATCCACCCCGAAATGGTGCTCGCCCCAACGCGGCAGCATGTCCTGGGGAATGTTCAGCAGGTTGAGAACACGCGCCACAACGAAGTCGACCAGGTCGTCGATGGTTTGCGGCTGGTGATAGAAGCCCGGCGCCGCAGGCAGAATCACCGCGCCCATCTGCGACAACTTGAGCATGTTCTCCAGGTGAATGGTGGAGAATGGCGCTTCGCGGGGCACCAGAATCAACTGGCGGCGCTCCTTGAGGGTCACGTCGGCTGCGCGCTCGATCAGGTTGTTGCAGGCCCCGGTGGCAATCGCCGACAAGGTGCCGGTGGAACACGGCACCACCACCATCGCTGCTGGCGCGCCCGAGCCCGAGGCCACTGGCGACATCCAGTCTTCCTTGCCATACACGCGGATCTGCCCATCGGCAGCACCGGTGTATTCGGTGAGAAAGGCCTGCATCGCCTGGGGCTTGGCCGGCAGCAGCACATCGGTCTCGGTGGCCATTACCAGTTGCGCCGCCTTGGAGATCAGAAAATGCACCTCGCGGTCCTCGCGCACCAGGCAATCGAGCAGGCGCAGGCCGTACTGGGCGCCTGAAGCGCCCGTCATGGCCAGAGTAACGCGTTCCGGCCCGTTCACTTCAGCGCCTCGGCCAGCTTGCCATGCAGGCCGCCGAAGCCGCCGTTGCTCATGATCACCACGTGGGTGCCCGGACGGGCCTGGCCCTTGATGCGTTCGATGATCGCTTCGAGGCTGTCGGCAACCACACTCGGTACCTTGCACTGCGCAGCAGTAGCAGCGAGGTCCCAGCCCAGGTTGGCCGGCGCGTACCAAATCACTTGGTCGGCGTCGTTGACGCTTTCTGGCAGGCCATCGCGGTGTGCACCCAACTTCATCGAGTTGGAGCGCGGTTCGATTACCGCGATCACCGGCGCCTCGCCAACGCGCTTGCGCAGGCCGTCGAGGGTGGTAGCGATGGCAGTCGGATGGTGAGCGAAGTCATCGTAGATGGTCACGCCCTGCACTTCGGCAACCTTCTCCATGCGCCGCTTGACGCTCTTGAAGGCGCAGAGGCCCTCGATGCCCATGGCCGGCACCACGCCGACATGGCGGGCGGCTGCCAGGGTAGCCAGGGCGTTGGCGACGTTGTGCTGACCGGTCAGCGCCCAGTCCACCACGCCTTGCGCCTGGCCCTCGAACAGCACTTCGAAACGCGAGCCATCGGCGCTGAGCAGGCGGGCCTGCCACTGGCCCCCTTCACCCGTGGTGTGTACTGGGGTCCAGCAGCCCATGCCGATGACCCGCTCCAGCGCTTGTTCGGTGGTCGGGTGGATCACCAGGCCTTCGCTGGGGATGGTGCGCACCAGATGGTGGAACTGCCGCTCGATCGAGGCCAGGTCCGGGAAAATATCTGCGTGATCGAACTCAAGGTTGTTGAGGATCGCGGTGCGCGGGTGGTAGTGCACGAACTTTGAACGCTTGTCGAAGAAGGCACTGTCGTACTCGTCGGCTTCCACCACGAAGAACGGCGTAGCCCCCAGGCGGGCCGACACCGAGAAGTTCTGCGGTACACCGCCAATCAGGAAGCCCGGGCTCATGCCGGCGTGCTCCAGCACCCAGGCCAGCATGCTGCTGGTGGTGGTCTTGCCGTGGGTACCGGCCACGGCCAGCACCCAACGGCCTTGCAGCACGTGGTCGGCCAGCCACTGCGGGCCGGAAACATAAGGCAGGCCCTTGTTCAGCACGTACTCAACCGCCGGGTTGCCGCGCGACATGGCGTTGCCGATCACCACCAGGTCGGGTGCCGGCTCCAGTTGAGCCGGGTCGTAGCCTTGGGTCAGCTCGATGCCCTGGGCTTCGAGCTGCGTGCTCATCGGCGGGTAGACGTTGGCGTCCGAACCGGTCACGCGATGGCCAAGCTCCTTGGCCAGCACTGCCAGCGAGCCCATGAAAGTGCCGCAAATACCGAGAATGTGAATATGCATGGTCGACCTCGCAAAACATCGAGGCAGGGTAGCCCAGGGCGCGACAAATCGCACCCGCTGTTTCGCTCAGTCGCCCCGGGTGATGCCGTGTTTGCGCAGTTTTCGATACAAGGTATTGCGGCTGATGCCCAAGTGTTCGGCGACACGGGTGAGGTGCCAGTGTTTTGCCTGCAGCACCTCAATGAGCGCTTGCCGTTCTGCGTCCTGCAACACCTCGATACCCTCACCTGGTCCATTGTCGGACCTGTGGGAGCGGGCGAGCCCGCGAACCGGGGCGACGCCCTCGCCTTGTGTCGGCTGGGCAGACGGCCTCGCGGGCGCGCCCGGTCCCACAGGCCCGGTGTGGCTGCGCACAATGGCAGGGAGATCCGGGAAAGTGATGCGGGCACCTTCGCAAAGCGCCACCAGGGTACGCAGCACGTTGCGCATCTGCCGCACGTTGCCCGGCCAGGCAAAGTCCAGCAGCGCCTGGCGCGCTCTCGGTTCGATGTCGATCAGTTGGCCCTGCGCCTCCTGCCGCAGCAGGAAGTCCAGCAACTGCGTCTTGTCACTGCGCTCGCGTACGGCCGGCAATGCCACTTCCAGGCCATTGAGGCGGTAATACAGGTCTTCACGGAAAGTGCCCTGCTCGACCCGCTGCAGCAGGTCACGGTGGGTAGCGCTGACAATGCGCACGTCCACTGCCTGTGGCTCGCCGCCGATCGGCACTACCTGACGCTCCTCCAGCACGCGCAGCAGGCGTGTCTGCAGGGCCAGGGGCATGTCACCGATCTCGTCCAACAGCAAGGTGCCACCATCGGCCTGCAACAGCTTGCCGCGCATGCCTTCCTTGCGCGCACCGGTGAAGCTGCCACCGCGGTAGCCGAATAGCTCGCTCTCGATCAGGCTTTCAGGGATCGAGGCACAGTTGATGGCCACGAAGGGTTGGCTGCGGCGCTCACTGGCCTGGTGCACGGCCTGGGCAAAGGCCTCTTTGCCGCAGCCGGTCTCGCCGCGCAGCAGCAGTGGCACATCGCGCTCGAACACCCGCACACTGCGGCGGAAATCATTCTGCAACGCCGGGTCGAGCAGGCATACCAGCGGCTCTGCAACACGCGTGGGCCGCGGCTGGGCCACGGGCACCGACCATACAGGCGCGCGCGCCTGCCCGCGCAGGCTGGCGAACACCTGGCGGCCGTCCAGGGTGCGCAGCGGCCAGGCCGTGCTGCCCCCGGGCGTGGCGCGGCCGAACAGCTCATCGTGGCTGCAGGCAAAAAACCGCTCCAACGGCTGGCCCAGCACACCACTGCGTACGCTGCCCAGCAGGTTAAGGGCGCTCTGGTTGGCCGCGCAGATCCGGCCATCACCGTCGAAGGCCAGCAGGCCCTCGCTGAACAGGCCAACCGACTCCGCCTGCAGGTGAAAACGCAGCAGCCACTGCTGCTCGAAATGGCGCAGGAAGTAGCAGCTTTCGATCATCTTGGCCGACAGGTTGACCAAGGCCATGGTATGGAACTGGCTTTGCCGTGAAACGTCGGGGCGTGCCGAGGATACGTCGAGCACCGCCAGCAACTCGCCATGGGGGTCGAACACCGGGCTGGCCGAGCACGTAAGCCCGGTGTGGCGGCCGCGGAAGTGCTCGTTCTGGTGGATGGTCAGCGCCTGGCGCTCGACCAGGCAGGTGCCGATGCCATTGGTGCCTTCACGCGCCTCGCTCCAGTCGGCGCCCAGCCACAGCCCGGCATGCTCGAAGCTGCGCCGCTCGCTGGCCGCGCTGACGCAATTGAGGATCACCCCGCGGGCATCGGTAAGCAACACCGCATGGCCGGCCCCAGAGAGTTGCTGGTGCAGGCTGTTCATTTCGTGGTCGGCGATCTGCAGCACCTGGCGCAAGCGCTCGCGGCTTTCCAGCAAGCGCCCGTGCTCAAGCACCACCGGCGCCTCGATCACCGTTGGGTCGAGGTGGTAGTCCTCCAGGCAACGCAGCCAGGAGCGGGCAATGGAGGGGTCGCTGACGCCCTCGCCAGCACCACCATGGGCCACAGTGTGGACCTGCCGGGCATGGCGGCTGAAGTGATTGCTCTGCATTGTTGTAGTTCTCCGCAGATAGAGCGTGCCACCAGCATCCTCCACCGGCGAAGGCATTGCAATGCACCCACGGGTGACGTGTCGTGAACGGCACAAAATGTCACCCCCAGGCGTACCGCAACCGGCACAGGCTGGCTGCCAAGTGCCCGCCACACCCGCCCAAGCCATTGATTTTACGGGTGCCGCCCACGCTGGCCCAACCTTTGCTCTACGCTTCCTACTCCCTAACAAACACAATAGCCAGGAGACACACCATGCGTTACGCACATCCCGGTACCGAAGGCGCGAAGGTTTCCTTCAAGAACCGCTACGGTAACTACATCGGTGGTGAGTTCGTTCCTCCGGTAAAGGGTGAATACTTCACCAACACGTCCCCGGTGAACGGCCAGCCGATTGCCGAATTCCCCCGCTCCACTGCCGAAGACATCGACAAGGCACTGGACGCTGCCCACGCTGCCGCCGACGCCTGGGGCCGCACCTCGGTGCAGGACCGCTCCAATGTGCTGTTGAAAATCGCCGACCGCATCGAGCAGAACCTCGAACTGCTGGCCATTACCGAAACCTGGGACAACGGCAAACCGATCCGCGAAACCCTGAATGCCGACATTCCGCTGGCGGTCGATCACTTCCGCTATTTCGCTGGCTGCATTCGTGCACAAGAAGGTGGCGCCGCCGAAATCAACGAAGGCACCGTGGCCTACCACATCCACGAACCGCTGGGCGTGGTCGGGCAGATCATCCCGTGGAACTTCCCGATCCTGATGGCCGCCTGGAAGCTTGCACCGGCCCTGGCCGCTGGCAACTGCGTGGTGCTCAAGCCGGCCGAACAGACCCCGCTGGGCATCACCGTGCTGCTGGAAGTGATCGGTGACCTGCTGCCCAAAGGCGTGCTCAACGTGGTGCAGGGCTATGGCCGCGAAGCAGGTGAAGCGCTGGCGACCAGCAAGCGCATCGCCAAGATTGCCTTCACCGGCTCTACCCCGGTTGGCTCGCACATCATGAAATGCGCTGCCGAAAACATCATCCCGTCTACCGTGGAACTGGGCGGCAAGTCGCCGAACGTGTACTTCGAAGACATCATGCAAGCCGAGCCGAGCTTCATCGAGAAAGCGGCCGAAGGCATGGTGCTGGCTTTCTTCAACCAGGGCGAAGTGTGCACCTGCCCATCGCGGGCGCTGGTGCAGGAGTCGATCTACCCGCAGTTCATGGAAGTGGTGATGAAAAAGGTGCTGCAGATCAAGCGCGGCGACCCTCTAGACACTGACACCATGGTTGGCGCACAGGCCTCGCAGCAGCAGTTCGAGAAGATCCTCTCGTACCTCGAGATCGCCCAGCAGGAAGGTGCCGAGCTGCTGACCGGTGGCAAGGTTGAAAAACTCGAAGGCTCGCTGGCCACCGGTTACTACATCCAGCCGACCCTGCTCAAGGGCAACAACCGCATGCGCGTGTTCCAGGAGGAAATCTTCGGCCCCGTTGTGAGCGTCACCACCTTCAAGGACGAAGCCGAAGCGCTGGCGATTGCCAACGACACCGAGTTCGGCCTGGGCGCCGGCGTGTGGACCCGCGACATCAACCGCGCTTACCGCATGGGCCGCGGGATCAAGGCTGGCCGTGTATGGACCAATTGCTACCACCTGTACCCGGCGCATGCCGCGTTCGGTGGCTACAAAAAGTCCGGGGTTGGGCGTGAAACCCACAAGATGATGCTCGACCACTATCAGCAGACCAAGAACCTGCTGGTGAGCTACGACATCAATCCGTTGGGCTTCTTCTAAGCAACTAGCTGCAAGCTTCAAGCTTCAAGCTTCAAGCCGCAAGAATAAAGCGAATCGCCCGCCGACTCGCTTTTCTCTTGCAGCTTGCAGCTTCAGTCTTGCAGCTCCCTGGCTCGCTTCCTGCAGTACCCATCACCATCGGCGCGGAACCCTTCCGGCCACCAAGAAAAACAACAGGTGAAACTATGCCAAGCGATCAATCCGCCGGCTCGCCGGCAGGCTCTTCCGTCGACTTCGAGAAGGTCGGTTCGGACTATTTCCAGCAACGTGAATTGAAAAAAGGCGCGGCCGGCTGGGTGCTGCTGGTCGGCCTGGGGGTGGCCTACGTCATTTCCGGCGACTACGCCGGCTGGAACTTCGGCCTGGCCCAAGGTGGCTGGGGCGGCATGTTCCTCGCGACCCTGCTGATGGCCACCATGTACTTGTGCATGTGCTTCTCGCTGGCCGAGCTTTCCTCGATGATCCCGACCGCTGGCGGTGGCTACGGCTTTGCCCGCAGCGCCTTCGGCCCCTGGGGCGGTTTCCTTACCGGCACGGCGATCCTCATCGAATACGCGATCGCCCCCGCCGCCATCGCGACCTTCATCGGCGCCTACTGCCAGTCGTTGTTCGGCATTGGCGGCTGGATGATCTACCTGGCGTTCTACGTGGTGTTCATCGGCATCCACATCTTCGGGGTGGGCGAAGCACTGAAGTTGATGTTCATCATCACGGCCATCGCCGCCATTGCCCTGGCGGTGTTCCTGGTGGCCATGGTGCCCCATTTCGATGCAGCCAACCTGTTCGACATCGCCAAAACGGACGCTGTCGGCGCCAGCAGCTTCCTGCCATTCGGCTATGTCGGGGTATGGGCGGCGATCCCGTATGCCATCTGGTTCTTCCTCGCCGTCGAAGGCGTGCCGCTGGCCGCCGAAGAAACCAAGAACCCCAAGCGTGACCTGCCACGCGGCCTGATCGGCGCCATGCTGGTGCTGCTGGCCTTTGCCCTGCTGATCCTGGTGGTCGGCCCTGGCGGCGCGGGTTCCGAGGCGCTGAAAGCTTCCGGCAACCCCCTGGTCGAAGCATTGGCCAAAGCCTACGGCGGCGCTACCTGGATGGGCAGCTTCGTCAACCTGGTCGGCCTGGCCGGCCTGATCGCCAGCTTCTTCTCGATCATCTATGCCTATTCGCGGCAGATTTTCGCCCTGTCCCGCGCCGGCTACCTGCCGCGCAAGCTGTCGGAAACCAACAAGAGCAAGGCGCCGGTCATGGCCCTGGTCATTCCTGGCATCATCGGTTTTGCGCTGTCGCTGACTGGCCAGGGCGACCTGCTGATCCTGGTCGCGGTATTCGGCGCTACGCTGTCGTACGTGCTGATGATGGCCGCGCATATCACCCTGCGCATCCGCCGGCCGAAGATGGAGCGCCCGTACCGTACCCCTGGCGGCATCTTCACCTCCGGCCTGGCCCTGGTGCTGGCGTGCATCGCCGTGGTCGCCGGTTTCCTGGTGGACCCGCGCGTGGTGATTGGCGCCGCAGTGATCTATGCGGTATTAATTGCCTACTTTGCTTTCTACAGCCGCCACCACCTGGTAGCGGGCACCCCGGAAGAGGAATTCGCCGCGATCCAGCAGGCCGAAGAGGCTCTGCACTGACCGGCGCCACCCGCCGCGGGGCAACCCGCGGCTCTGGAGATTCTGTATGGCAAGTTTCGTACACACGGTCGGCCACCTGGTCTACCGCTTCGACAGCCTCAAGGATGTCATGGCCAAGGCCAGCCCGGCGCGCTCCGGGGACTGCCTGGCGGGCGTTGCGGCAAGCAACGACGGCGAGCGCGTAGCCGCGCAGATGGCCTTGGCCAATATCCCGCTGACGCATTTTCTCAACGAAGCCCTGATCCCCTACGAAGCCGACGAGGTCACCCGGCTGATCATCGACAGCCACGATGCTCAGGCATTTGCGCCGGTCAGCCACCTCACCGTCGGCGGCCTGCGTGACTGGTTGCTGAGTGAAGAGGCCAACGAGGACAGCCTGCGCGCCCTGGCGCCAGGGCTGACCCCGGAAATGGCGGCGGCGGTATCGAAGATCATGCGCGTGCAGGACTTGGTGCTGGTGGCGCAAAAAATCCGTGTGGTCACCCGTTTTCGCGGCACCATGGGCCTGCGCGGGCGCCTGTCGACCCGCCTGCAGCCCAACCACCCGACCGACGAGCCGGCCGGCATTGCCGCCAGCATTCTCGACGGCCTGTTGTACGGCAACGGCGATGCCATGATCGGCATCAACCCGGCAACCGACAGCATTGCCTCGATCTGCGCCCTGCTGGAAATGCTCGATGCCATCATCCAGCGCTACGACATACCCACCCAGTCCTGCGTGCTGACCCACGTCACCACCTCCATCGAAGCGATCAACCGCGGCGTGCCGCTGGACCTGGTGTTCCAGTCCATCGCCGGTACCGAAGCGGCCAATGCCGGCTTCGGCATCAACCTGAACGTGCTGCAGGAGGGTTACGAAGCCGGCCTTTCGCTCAAGCGCGGCACCCTGGGGCAGAACCTGATGTACTTCGAAACCGGCCAGGGCAGTGCGCTGTCGGCCAATGCCCACCACGGGGTCGACCAGCAAACCTGCGAAACCCGCGCCTATGCCGTGGCCCGCCACTTCAAGCCGTTCCTGGTCAACACCGTGGTCGGTTTCATTGGCCCGGAGTACCTGTACAACGGCAAGCAGATCATCCGCGCCGGGCTCGAAGACCACTTCTGCGGCAAGTTGCTGGGCGTGCCGATGGGCTGCGACATCTGCTACACCAACCACGCCGAGGCCGACCAGGACGACATGGACACCCTGCTGACCCTGCTGGGTGTGGCCGGGATCAACTTCATCATGGGTATCCCCGGCTCCGACGACATCATGCTCAACTACCAGACCACCTCGTTCCACGACGCGCTCTACGCGCGCCAGACCCTGGGCCTGAAGCCCGGGCCGGAATTCGAGGCATGGCTGGCCCGCACCGGCATCTTCACCCAGGCCGATGGCCGGGTGCGCTTCGGTGACAACCTGCCGCCGGCCTTCCGCCAGGCCTTGGCACAGCTTGCATAGGGATCACCATGGACCATCGCACCCCTACCCCTGAAAACCCTTGGCTGGCCCTGCGCACGCTGACCCCGGCGCGTATCGCCCTGGGCCGCAGCGGTACCAGCCTGCCGACCGGGGCGCAACTGGACTTCCAGTTCGCCCATGCCCAGGCCCGTGATGCCGTGCACCTGGCGTTCGACCACGCTGGCCTGGCTACCCAGCTGGCTGAACGCGGCCGGGAAAGCCTGGTGCTGCACAGCGCCGCCAGCGACCGCCACGAATATCTGCAACGGCCCGACCTGGGCCGGCGCCTGAACGAAGCATCGGTCGCCACCCTGCGCCAGCACGCCCAGGCCAACCCAGGCGGGGTCGACCTGGCCATCGTGGTTGCCGATGGCCTGTCGGCGCTTGCCGTGCACCGGCATACCCTGCCGTTGCTGAGCCGGTTCGAGGAACAGGCCGCCGCCGACGGCTGGACCAGCGCACCGGTGGTGCTGGTGCAGCAGGGCCGCGTGGCAGTGGCCGATGAGGTGGGTGAACTGCTGGGCGCGCGCATGACAGTAATGCTGATCGGCGAGCGGCCCGGGCTCAGTTCGCCCGACAGCCTGGGACTGTATTTCACCTATGCGCCAAAGGTCGGCCTGACCGATGCCTACCGCAACTGCATTTCCAACGTACGCCTGGAGGGCTTGAGTTATGGCATGGCCGCACACCGCCTGCTGTACCTGATGCGTGAAGCCTGCCGGCGCCAGCTGTCGGGGGTGAATCTGAAGGACGAAGCCGAGGTCCATAGCATCGACAGCGAACATGGCCCCGCGCAGCGAGGCAACTTCCTGCTTGGCGAGGGCTGAACACCCTGTCATGCAAAGCGGATTGCACCGCGGGCCGGGCTTGGGGCAGCATGCCCTCGAAGCTGCTGGCAATCCGCTGTTTTCCCTAATGGACTCTGAGGGCCGCACATGCGCATCATCAAGGCAAAACTGGAACACCTCGACCTGTTGACGCCTATGTTCGTCAAATACCGTGAATTCTATGGGCAACTGCCCTACCCCGACAGCTCGCGCAGCTTCCTGGAAAAACGCCTGCAGCGGGACGAATCGGTGATCTACCTGGCGCTCCCCGATGATGACGACAACAAGCTGCTGGGCTTCTGCCAGCTGTACCCGAGCTACTCGTCGCTGTCGCTGAAGCGGGTATGGATCCTCAACGATATCTACGTGGCCGAAGACTCCCGGCGCATGCTGGTAGCCGACCACCTGATGCGCGAAGCGAAGAAAATGGCCAAGGACACCAACGCCGTGCGCATGCGGGTGTCCACAAGCAGCAACAATGACACGGCGCACAAGACCTACGAGTCCATCGGTTTTCGTGAAGATACCGAGTTCAAGAGCTACATTCTGCCCATCAACCCGGATTGACCTGCGTCCGCCCCTGCGCGGGCAAGCCCACCCAGGGGCGGATACGGCACTACCGCGTGCAGTAACCCCCCGCTACAAACTCCCCGGGCATGATCGTCACTTAGCCGTATAATGGCCCGCCTGTCATGTGTGAAAATTTACCGATCCGCCGGTAAACCGAGCCTACGCCCAAGAACACAGGTGCTGTACATGGATTTCAACCCGCTCGACCTTATCCTGCATCTCGATGCCTACCTCGATTTGCTGGTCACCAATTACGGCCCCTGGATCTACGCCATCCTGTTTACCGTGATCTTCTGTGAAACCGGGCTGGTGGTGATGCCCTTCCTGCCGGGCGATTCGTTGCTGTTCATCGCCGGCGCCGTAGCCGCAGGGGGCGGCATGGACCCGGTCTTGCTGGCCGGCCTGCTGATGGCTGCTGCAATCATGGGCGACAGCACCAACTACGTGATCGGGCGCACGGCAGGCGAGCGTTTGTTCAACAACCCCAATTCGAAGATCTTCCGTCGCGATTACCTGCAGCGGACCCACGACTTCTACGAGCGCCACGGCGGCAAGACCGTGACCATGGCGCGCTTCCTGCCCATTCTGCGCACCTTCGCCCCGTTCGTGGCCGGTATTGCCCACATGCATTACCCGCGCTTCCTGGGCTTCAGCGTGGCCGGCTCGTTGCTGTGGGTAGGTGGCCTGGTCACCTTGGGCTACTTCTTCGGTAACGTGCCGTTCATCAAGCAACACCTGTCGCTGATGGTAGTGGGCATCATCATCCTGTCGTTGGTCCCGATGATCCTCGGCCTGCTGCGTACCCGCCTGGGCCGCGCAGCCAAGGCGCACTGACCGGCCAGCATGTGGTCGTTCCGCGCCTGGCGGCGCAAGCGGGCCTTGGCACGCTACCCGATCACGCCACAGCAATGGCAGGCCGTACGCGAATGCCTGCCGATGCTGGACGGCATCACCGACGAAGAAGACCACTGGCTGCGCGAAGCCTGCATCCTGTTCCTGCTCGACAAGCACCTCACGTGCCTGCCGGGCGTTGAACTGGGCGACCAGCAGCGGCTGCTGCTGGCCGCCCAGGCGCAACTGCCACTGCTGCACTTGGGCGAATTGAACTGGTACCAGGGCTTTCACGAAATCGTGCTCTACCCCGACGACTTCAAGAGCCCGCAGCGCCACCGCGATGCCAGTGGCGTGGAGCACGTGTGGGACGGCGAGCACAGTGGCGAGGCCTGGCAGCAGGGCCCGATCATCCTGGCCTGGAACGGCGTACTGGCCAGTGGCGGCTGGGAGGCCTACAACCTGGTCATCCACGAACTGGCGCACAAGCTCGACATGCTCAATGGCGATGCCAACGGCCTGCCGCCGCTGCACAGCGGCATGCCCGTGGCCGAGTGGGCCACCGCCATGCAACAGGCCTACGACGACCTCAACCGCCAGCTCGATGCCAACCCCGACGCCGAAACCGCCATCGACCCCTATGCGGCAGAGAACCCCGCCGAGTTTTTTGCCGTCACCAGCGAATACTTCTTTAGTGCCCCCGACCTGCTCCATCAGGCCTATCCATTGGTCTATCAGCAGTTGGCGCTGTTCTACCGGCAAGACCCGCTGGCGCGCCTGCGCCGGCTTCAGGCCGAGCACCCCGACTACCGCGAAAGCCACGCCTGACGCGGCCGCACATCAGGCCAGGCGTGGCATGCCCCGGCAGAATGTGCCTATAATCGCCGCCACTTTTTTGGTCAAACACGGGGGCACTGCCCAATGAGCTACAGCAAGATTCCGGCGGGCAAAGACCTGCCGAACGACATCTACGTCGCCATCGAGATCCCGGCCAACCACGCGCCGATCAAATACGAGATCGACAAGGACAGCGACACGCTGTTCGTCGACCGCTTCATGGCTACCCCGATGTTCTACCCAGCCAACTACGGCTTCATCCCGAACACCCTGGCGGACGACGGTGATCCGCTCGACGTGCTGGTCGTTACCCCGTACCCGGTCGCCCCAGGCTCGGTTATCCGCGCCCGCCCGGTTGGCGTACTGAACATGACCGACGACGGCGGCGGCGACGCCAAGGTCATCGCGGTTCCTCACGACAAGCTGTCGCAGCTGTACGTCGACGTGAAGGAATACACCGACCTGCCAGCCCTGCTGATTCAGCAGATCGAGCACTTCTTTGCCAACTACAAAGACCTCGAGAAGGGCAAGTGGGTCAAGATCGAAGGCTGGGAAGGCGCTGACGCTGCCCGTGCCGCGATCACCAAATCGGTCGCTGCCTACAAGGGCTGATACCGGTTGCAGGAAGAACCCCGCCATGGCGGGGTTTTTTTATGGCCAATCGCTGTACTCGGCGAATACTCCTACACAGCCCTACAGCTGTGCCCTACAACCAGCCACTTTTCATACAAGCCCCGTCAACATCAAGTTGATATCCTTGCTGGCACCGCACCGCTACACTCGCTGGCATGAAGACCTCCGGTGACCGCCTCAGGGCCCTGCTTCACGAATGCGGCCTTACCCCTTCCGATTTCGCTGCCCAACGCGGCGTCACACCGCAGCACGTCAACAATTGGGTCAAGCGCGGCGTGCCCCTGGCACGGTTGGACGAGATGGCCGACCTGTTCTGTGTGCATCGCCGCTGGCTGCACACGGGCGAAGGGCCCAAGCACCCCAGCCCGATCCTGCGCAACGCCCGGCCGCGAAAGTTGCACACGCCCGCGCCGTCCCCGCTGCTGGTGGACCATGGCCGGCTGGTCAAGGTGCCGTACTACGAACTGCATGACGGCCTGCTCAGCCCAGTCGCCAGCAAACACCTGCGCCTGCCGGCAAAAGCGCTGCAGGGGTTGGGGGTTCGGGCCGACGATGCAATCAGCGTGACGATGCCCGACAGCAACATGCTGCCGCTGATCCCGCAGGAGGCGGTGCTGGTGATCGACGTGAGCATGACCCAGGTGTTCGAGGGCGAAACCTACGCCTTGCTGCACAACGGCGCGCTGCGGGTGAATACCCTCAGCCTCGGCCAACATGGCACGCTGTACCTGCACAGCCATGACCGGCGCAACTATGCGGTTGAGCGCTATACCCCGGCGCAGCGCCAGGCGCAGGGCCTGGAAGTGCTTGGCTGGGTGTTCCACTGGTCGTATTTTCGCCAGCAGCGGCCCGGTTGAAACACCCTGTGCCATTTTTTGCTGGGCATCCAGAGCGTGCCCTTGTATGCTACGCCGCACATTCAGCCCCGACCGGCGCAAGCCGCAGTCCAGAGGGCTCGGCGACATCTCACACGGGTGTCTGCCATCTCTTCCAGGCCCTTGATGGCCACACAGTTAAGGCGATTGCGGCTTACCATAAATTAGTCGGAAGCGTCCCCGAGAAGCCGGCCACAAGCCGGCTTTTTAATGCCCCCGCATACTCGCCTGCCCGCCCGGGCAGAGCGCTTTCAGCCAGAGCAACCCTCAGAAGTCATAGCGCGCGCCCACCATCATGCTGCGCGACGGCCCATAGAAGTTGAAGGTCGACGTCGAGCCCACGCGCGACAAGTAATCGCGGTCGAACAGGTTGTTGACGTTGAATGTGGCGGTCAGCTGCGAAGTGACCGGGTACGACAGCATCGCATCCACCGTGGCATACCCTGGCGCATCGATGCGCACGCCACCGTTCTCGGCGTAGAAATTGCTCATCGCCGAAATACCGCCCCCGATTGCCAGGCCGTTCAACGGGCCTTGGCTGATGGTGTACTTGCTCCACAATGAGGCCTGGTTGCGCGGCATGATGAAGAACGTGGTCTCGGCATCGCCCTTGACGGTTTCGGTTTCCATCCAGGTGTAGCCGGCCAGCAGTTCCCAGTTCGGCGTCAGCTTGCCGCTTACTTCCACTTCCGCGCCCTTGACCCGGGTTTTACCGGCGGCTACCGAGTCGGTGGTCGCCACGCCATCGGCGTCGTACAGGGTGGTAGCACGGTGCTTGTCGGTCAGGCGGAATACCGACAACCGCGTGTTCAGGTCGCCCCCGAAGTAGCTGCTTTTCAAGCCGAATTCATACTGCTCGCCTTCCCGGGGCTTCAACACCCGGCCGCTGCTGTCGGTGGCTGACTGCGGCTTGAACACCTGCGAATAACTGGCGTACAGCGCGTGGGTGTCGGTGAGGTCGTAGACCACGCCGCCGTAGGAGGTGAAGTGGCCGTCGACGCGCTTGCTGTCGTTGGTGCTGGCGCCACTGCCGAGGGTGGTGGTGTAGAAGTCACCGCGGTACCAGCTGAAACGCCCACCGGCGATCAGCGCCAGGCGCTCGACGGGGCGGAAGGTAACTTTGGAGTACAGGCCATATTCCTCTTCCTGCATACCGGTTTCGGTGCTGTAGTTGGGCGACGGCTTGGCAAACTGCTTTGGCGAGTAGGTGTTGACGTTGATGGCGCCCAGGTTGGTCGTGCCATTGAGGTACTCTGTGTCGTAGTTCTTGTAGTCGCTGCCGACCACGAACTCGCTGACCTGGCCGAAGGTCTCGAACGGCTGGCTGTAGCTGGCGTCCAGCGAGTAGGTGTCCTGCGTGAAATCGCGGGCGCTGGCACGCTCGGAATTGCCACCGGTAGTGGCGTTGGTGGCGGTGAAGGCGTACAGGTACTGGGTGTCGCGGTGGGAGCCACGGGCGGCAATACGGCCGTAACCGCCGTTGTCAAAGCGGTGGGTCAGTTCGGCGACCAGGTCGGTGGTCTTGCCGTCGAAGTAGTTCCAGTCGGCCCCGAGGAAGCGTGAATGGCTGAAGTCGGGCACCTCACCCGACAAGGTGGCCGGGTAGCCATTATGCGGGGTGATGTTCTTCACTTCGTGCATCAGGCCGAACGACACGGCAGTAGCGTCGCTCAGGTCGATGTCCAGGGCGCCATAGTAGCTATTGCTGGTGTTGGCGTTGTAGTCGACCTCGCCATTGGTGTCATCACGCGAAGCGATGAAGCGCCCACGCACACGACCCGCATCGTCGAGCGGCCCGCTCAGGTCGAGTTCTTCGTGGTTGGTGTCCCATGTGCCATAGCTGCCTTCGACGTGGCCCTGGAACTCGGCGGTGGGGCGCTTGCGCACCATGTTCACGATGCCGCCCAGCTCGCTGGTGCTGCTGAACAGCCCCGCCGGGCCGCGCATGATTTCGACCCGGTCGAACGCTGCCAACGACGGCACAGTACCGAAGATGCTGGCCATGGGCGCCGGTAGCCCGTCGATATTGAACTCGCTGTACTCGTAGCCACGGGCATAGATGGATGAGCGGCCACTGTCGTTGGTCAGGGTCCGCAGGCCGGCGGTGTACTTGGCCAGGTCATCCAGGTGCACGAACTGGCGATCCTTGACGTAATCCTGGGTGTACACGGTGATCGACTGCGGGATGTCCTTGAGCGCCGCCGGGGTCTTGGTGCCCACGGTTGCAGCATCGACACTGTAGCCGCCGGTTTGCTCCGAAGGCAGCATGTCGTACAGGCGGTTGCCCTCGATGGTCAGTGCCGGCAGGTCGAGCGAGTTGCCACCACCGGCCGCCTGCGTCGCTACCGTTTCAGCCAGTGCCGACACCGAAAAGGGCGCCAGCAGCCCTACTACCAGCCAGCCCCGCACCCGTCGCGGCCCCCCCACACTGTTCAAACCGCTCATGACCCACCCTCGCCCAATTGATAATAATTCGCAAACGACAGAAATTGCTTTTTGCGGAAGATACCGGAGCGAAAACCGGGGTGCAGCATGATTAACCTTCTTAACACATTGCGGCGTTGCCCTCGCCCCACGGTCAATGGGATGATGCTAACTGATAGAAATTCTCATTCAAGGCTCAACGTGCCCACCTCACTGCTCCTTGCCGAAGACGACCCACGCCTGCGCCAGGACCTGGAACGCCATTTCCTCAACCGTGGGTTTCAGGTGCTGGCCTGCGCCAATGGCAGCCAGGCCCTGAATGCCATACGGCAATCACGCTTCGACCTGGTTTTGCTGGACATCATGCTGCCGGGCATCGACGGCCTCAGCCTGCTGGACGAACTGCGCCACCAGCAAGCGGTGCCAGTGATGCTGATGTCGGCGCTGGGGGCCGAACAGGATCGCATCAGTGGCTTCACCCGGGGCGCGGACGATTACCTGCCCAAGCCGTTCAGCCTGGCCGAACTCGACGCCCGGGTCGATGCCCTGCTGCGGCGCGTGGCGCTCGACCGCGGGCCGGCGTTGCGGGCCGATGGGGGGGCAGTGATGCTGGACCATGAGCGCCAGGACGCCCTTCACCAGGGCAGGCCTGCTGGGCTGACCGCATCCGAATTCCGCCTGCTGGCCACGCTGCGGGCTCACCCCGGGGAGGCGTTGAGCAAACCTTTCCTCTACCAGACCGTGCTGCACCGCGCCTACACGCGCCTGGACCGTGGCCTGGATGTGCATGTGTGCAACTTGCGCCGCAAGCTGGCCGACATCAGCGCCCAGCACTTGCAGATCCAGGCGGTCAGGGGCCAAGGGTACATCCTGATAGACACGGACCAGCCCTGATGCGGCGGCACCCCCTGCTGTGGAAACTGGCGCTGCTGCAGGTCGGTTTCTGTCTGTTGCTGACCTGGCTGATCTGGACCTGGGGGCTGTCGGTGGAACGCAGTACCTACTTCCTGTCGCCGGCTGACCAGCAATACCTGGCGCGCTACGCGCAACAGGCCGAACACGCCTGGAACCAAGGCGGCGCCACGGGCGCCGAAGCCTGGCGTAGGCAGCTGCAACGTACCGAAGGCACCTGGGCAGCCTTGATCGGCCCCGACCTGCAAAGCCTGGGCACCACGCCACTGAGCGCCGAGGAGGCCAGCCACCTTACCTTCATGCGCAAGCTGAACTGGCCCATGAGCCGGCGCCTGCAGGACGAACTGCCGTACGTCAGCATCGCGTTCCCGCAACACCCCGAAAATGGCCGGCTGGTGATGCAATTACCCGAACGCCTGCTACCCACTGGCCTTACGCCCTGTACCCACCTGATCACCCATGGGGTCGCCCCCACCCTGCTTGCCCTGTTGCTGGGCCTGGCCCTGTACCGCCATCTGGTAGTTCCCCTGAACCGCCTGCGCGACCGGGCCGACGCCTTGCGGGCCGACGACCTAGACAGCCCCGCACTGCCGTTGCAGGAGCGCCGCGATGAGCTGGGTGAGCTGGCCCAAGCCTTCGAGCACATGGCGGTACGCCTGCGCCAGAGCCTGGAGCAACAGCGCCTGCTGCTGCGTACGCTGTCCCACGAGCTGCGCACGCCGTTGGCGCGGCTGCGCATCGCCCATGACAGCGACTTGCCGCCGCCGCAGTTGCGCGAGCGCCTGGACCGCGAAGTCGCCGACATGCAAAAGCTGCTGGAGGACACCCTGGACCTGGCCTGGCTGGACACCGAACAGCCCAGCCTGCCGACCGAGCCGGTGCTGATGGTGGCCGTCTGGGAAGCCTTGTGCCAGGACGTCTGTTTCGAAAGTGGCTGGGCGCCAAGCCGCCTACCTTGTTCGCTGGGCACCGCGTGCCGGGTGCAGGCCAACCTCGACAGCCTGGCCCAGGCCCTGGAAAACCTGATCCGCAATGCCGTTCGCCACTCGCCCGCCGAAGGCCGGATCAGCCTGGATGGCTGGCGCGAGGGGGATTACTGGCACCTGCGCCTGAGTGACCAGGGGCCGGGGGTCGCGCACGCCGACCTGGAGCGCATCTTCCAGCCTTACCAGCGGCTGACCGAAAGTGGCGCTGGCTTTGGCCTGGGCCTGGCCATCGCCCGCCGCGCCATCGAACTGCAGGGTGGCCGCTTGTGGGCCAGCAATGGCCACCCAGGCCTGTGCCTGCACATGACCTTGCCGGCGGCCCGGGACTGTTTAGAAAGTTAATGCGCTTTACCCTCAATCAGGACTGATTATCATCTTGCTGTTCCCGCTTTGCGCGCCTGCAAAGCCCTGAAGAGATGCCTGATGAGCAAGTTGACCCTGGCCGTGACGATGGCACTGTGCCTGGCACAGCCGCTTGCTGCTCATGTTGCCCTTGCGCAGCCCGACCATGAGCAGAAGATGGACACCTCACTGCTGCAGCGCCATGACCTGGCCTACCGCTTCACTCAGCTCGACCTGGACTCGGCCGACGGCCAGCGGCATTACCGGCTGTGGGTCGGCAAACCGAACCAGCCGGCGCCAGCGGCGGGCTACCCGGTGCTGTGGATGCTCGATGGCAATGCCGCGCTGGGCGCACTGGATGGCCAGCAGCTGGGCCGGCTTGCCGCAGGGCAGGCGCCATTGCTGGTGGCGGTGGGGTACCAGACCGAGCAGCGTATCGACCGTGCCGGGCGCACCCGGGATTACACCCCGGCGGTGCCTGGCCAGGCTGAGCAGCTTGACCCACTGACCGGAGCGCCCAGTGGCGGTGCCGACGTTTTCCTGGACCTGCTGACCGGGCGCATACGGGCGATGGTGGCAGATGTGGCACCGATCGACCTGCAACGGCAGACATTGTGGGGGCATTCCTATGGCGGGCTGGCCGTTTTGCATGCGCTTTTCACCCGGCCTTGGTCATTCAGCGACTACGCGGCTGCCAGCCCTTCGCTATGGTGGCACGACGGCGCGATCGTGGGTGAGGCGCAGGGGCTCGAGCAGCGCCTGGGAAGCAGCCGGCCGCGGCTGTTGCTGATGCGTGGCAGTGAAGAGCCGGCGAACCCGCGCACGCAGGTGCAAGGCGATGTCGAGCGGCCGGCGCGTGAGCTGGTGGCAAGCCTGGCCAGGGTGCCAGGCTTGCAGGTTCGTTTCGAGCGGTTTGCCGGGTTGGGGCATGGGCCTATGTTGCCGGCTTCGCTGAAGCAGGTGATTGAAGGGATGTCGCGGTAAGCCTGTCAGCACCTTCCACAAAGCCCGCCCCACGCTACCGCCCAAGGTCGTAGAACCGCGGCTTGCCAGCGGGGTGGCCACGTGCGGTATGCTGTGGCGGTCTTCAGGGCGGGGTGAAAGTCCCCACCGGCGGTAAATCGAAAGATGAGCCCGCGAGCGCCCCGGCCATGCCGGGGGTCAGCAGATCTGGTGCAACTCCAGAGCCGACGGTCATAGTCCGGATGAAAGAAGGCGTCAGGCAGGGGCCATCCGGGCGCCCCTGCGCACGCATTTTGTTCGCCCCGAGACGTTCATCGATCATTCACGAGGAGCGTTTCATGTCCACCCAGCACCACGCGCACTACCCCAATGTTTCCGCCGCCATCGCCGCCTTCAAGGCTGGGCGCCCTGTCCTGTTGCTGGACGATGACGACCGCGAAGACGAGGCGGACATCATTGCCGCCGCCGAAAACATTACGCTGCAAACCATGGCCATGATGATTCGCGATTGCAGCGGTATCGTCTGCCTGTGCCTGGACGAAGCCACCGTCGATGCGTTGCAACTGGCGCCCATGGTGCAGAACAACCAGGCCCGCCATGGCACCGGCTTCACCGTCACCATCGAGGCGGCCGAAGGGATCACCACCGGGGTTTCTGCCCAGGACCGCCTCACCACCATTGCTGCGGCACTGCGTTCCAGCGCCGAACAGCGTCATATCGTCAGCCCGGGGCATGTATTCCCGCTGCGTGCCCGCAATGGCGGCGTGCTGGCCCGCCGTGGGCATACCGAAGGCTCGGTGGACCTGGCCCGCCTTGCCGGCCTGCGCCCGGCGGCGGTGCTGTGCGAACTGATGAACCCGGACGGGACCATGGCCCGTGGCGAACAGGTGGCAGTGTACGCGCGGCAGTACAATTTGCCGGTGCTGACCATCGAAGAGCTGGCGCGGTACCGGGAGGCGATGGTGGTGCTGGAAGCCGAGCCGGCCTGATAAGCCACTTTGGGGCAATTCGCGGGCACGCCCGCTCCCACAGGTATGGCGCAGCGCTTGAAGGCTGTGATGGACCTGTGGGAGCGGGCGTGCCCGCGAAAGGGCCTGTGAAACCAACCTCACGGCCCCGGAAGTTTGCTCCCCCCGCCCTGCTCTGCTAGTGTCGCGCCGTTCTGAATGCCTCCGAGACAGTCGCCATGGCCCGCAAAAAATCCTCCCTTGATTTCGAGCAATCCCTCGCAGACCTGCAAACACTGGTCGAGCGCCTGGAGAACGGCGAGTTGTCGCTGGAAGAGTCGCTGGCCGCTTTCGAGCAAGGCATCGCGCTGACCCGAGAATGCCAAGGTGCCCTGGCCCAGGCCGAGCAGAAGGTGCAAATTCTGCTGGAGCGTGACGGCGAGCTGGCTGCCCAGCCCTTCGACGCGGAGCCCGAAGCATGATCGGCAGCTACCAGGCCAGTTGCCAGAGGCGGGTGGATGCAGCCCTCGAACCGCTGTTCGTCGCCCCGACCAAAGAACTCGAACGCCTCTATGCCGCCATGCGCTACAGCGTGATGAACGGCGGCAAACGCGTGCGGCCACTGCTGGCCTACGCCGCGTGCGAAGCCCTGGGTGCCCCTGCCGAACAGGCCAACGGCGCGGCCTGTGCGGTGGAGCTGATCCATGCCTACTCGCTGGTGCATGACGACCTGCCTGCCATGGATGACGACGACCTGCGCCGGGGCCAGCCCACCACGCACAAGGCCTTCGACGAAGCCTGCGCCATCCTGGCCGGTGACGGGTTGCAGAGCCTGGCGTTCAGCGCCCTGCTCGATCCGCACCTCAGCCCGCAGGCCGACAGCGTCCGCCTGGCCATGGTCCAGGCCCTGGCCACGGCCGCCGGCCCAGCCGGCATGGTGGGCGGCCAGGCCATCGACCTTGGCTCGGTCGGGCTGAAGCTCGACCAGCGGGCACTGGCATTCATGCACAGGCACAAGACCGGCGCCCTGATCGAGGCCAGCGTGCGCCTGGGCGCACTGGCCAGCGCCCGTGCCGGCCAGCAGCAACTGGACGCCCTGCAAACTTATGCACAGGCCATTGGCCTGGCATTCCAGGTTCAGGACGACATCCTCGACGTGGAAGGCGACACCGCCACCCTGGGCAAACGCCAAGGGGCAGACATCGCCCGTGACAAACCGACCTACCCGGCCCTGCTGGGCCTGGACGCGGCCAAGGCCTATGCGATCGAACTGCGCGACCAGGCGCTGGTCGCACTGGAAGGGTTCGGCGAAAAAGCCGAGCCGCTGCGGGCACTGGCGCGCTATATCGTCGAGCGCCGCAACTAAGCACGGATACCCGCGCCATTGGGGTGTCACAAGCAGTGGTCGAATGGGCACTTTTCCCACAATGGGGTAAACTGCCGCGTCTTCACACACCTATAACGACTCGCCTGATGCCCACGACGTTTCAAGAGATTCCCCGCGAACGCCCGGTCACGCCGTTGCTCGACCGCGCTGACACGCCTGCCGGCCTGCGCCGGCTGGCCGAAGCCGACCTGGAGACCCTGGCCGACGAGTTGCGCCAGGAGTTGCTGTATACCGTGGGGCAGACCGGTGGGCATTTTGGTGCCGGCCTGGGCGTGATCGAACTGACCATCGCCCTGCACTACGTGTTCGATACCCCGGACGACCGGCTGGTGTGGGACGTGGGCCACCAGGCCTACCCGCACAAGATTCTGACCGGGCGCCGTAACCGCATGCTCAGCCTGCGCCAGAAGGACGGTATCGCCGCCTTCCCGCGCCGCAGCGAAAGCAAGTACGACACCTTTGGCGTGGGCCACTCCAGTACCTCGATCAGCGCAGCGCTGGGCATGGCCATTGCCGCCCGCCTGCAGAACAGCGCGCGCAAGTCGATCGCCGTGATCGGTGATGGCGCCCTCACCGCCGGCATGGCCTTCGAGGCGTTGAACCACGCCCAGGAAGTCAATGCCGACATGCTGGTGATCCTCAACGACAACGACATGTCGATTTCGCGCAATGTCGGCGGCCTCTCCAACTACCTGGCCAAGATCCTGTCCAGCCGCACCTACGCAAGCATGCGCGAAGGCAGCAAGAAAGTGCTGTCGCGCCTGCCCGGTGCCTGGGAAATCGCCCGGCGCACCGAAGAGTACGCCAAGGGCATGCTGGTGCCGGGCACACTGTTCGAAGAGCTGGGCTGGAACTACATCGGCCCGATCGACGGCCATGACCTGCCGACCATGATCGCCACCTTGCGCAACATGCGTGACCTGAAGGGCCCGCAGTTCCTGCACGTGGTGACCAAGAAGGGCAAGGGCTTCGCCCCCGCCGAACTCGACCCTATCGGCTACCACGCCATCACCAAGCTGGAGCCCGCCGACAAGCCTGTCAAGCCGAAGAAGCCCAGCGGGCCGAAATACTCCGCGGTGTTCGGCCAGTGGCTGTGCGACATGGCCGCTGTTGACAACCGCCTGGTGGGCATCACCCCGGCGATGAAAGAAGGCTCCGACCTGGTCGATTTCAGCGAGCGCTACCCGCAACGCTACTTCGATGTGGCGATCGCCGAGCAGCACGCGGTCACCCTGGCCGCCGGCATGGCCTGCGAGGGCAGCAAGCCCGTGGTGGCGATCTACTCCACCTTCCTGCAGCGCGCCTACGACCAGCTCATCCACGATGTGGCGGTGCAGAACCTCGATGTGCTGTTCGCCATCGACCGCGCCGGGCTGGTGGGCGAAGACGGGCCGACCCATGCGGGTAGCTACGACCTGTCTTACCTGCGCTGCATCCCGGGCATGCTGGTGATGACCCCCAGCGACGAGAACGAGCTGCGCAAGATGCTCAGCACCGGCCACCTGTACAACGGCCCGGCTGCCGTGCGCTACCCCCGCGGCACCGGCCCGAACGCGCCGATCAGCGGCGACCTCGAGCCGCTGCAAATCGGCAAGGGCGTGGTCCGCCGCCAAGGCCAGACAGTCGCCCTGCTGGTGTTCGGCGTGCAGTTGGCAGAGGCCATGCAGGTTGCCGAGCTGATCGATGCCACCGTGGTCGACATGCGCTTCGTCAAACCTCTGGACGAAGCCCTGGTGCTGGAACTGGCTGGCAGCCATGAGCTGCTGGTCACCGTCGAAGAGAACGCCATCATGGGTGGCGCTGGCGCTGCGGTAGGCGAGTTCCTGGCCAGCCAGGCCGTGGTCAAGCCACTGCTGCACCTGGGCCTGCCTGATATCTACGTCGAACATGCCAAGCCGGCGCAGATGCTGGCCGAGTGCGGGCTGGATGCGGCCGGGATTGAGGCTTCGGTGAAAGCCCGCATGGCCAAGCTCGGCTTGTAATCCCCGGGGCCGCGTTGCGGCCCTTTCGCGACACAAGGCCGCTCCTACAGAGACCGCGCCGCTCTACCGGTTTGTGCAATACCTGTAGGAGCGGCCTTGTGTCGCGATCGAGGGCGCAGCCCTCGCAAAATGGTACTGCTTATGAAGAAATCTGCCTGTGCCGCGCTACTCTGCGCCCCCACATTGTTAATCGCCGCCGAACGCGATGACGCGCTGAAGCTCCCCGACGTGCTGATCAGCGCCAGCCGCCAGGTCGAGTCACGCACCGCCACCAGCGCCGCCAACACGGTCTTCACCCGCGCCGACATCGACCGCCTGCAACCCACCAGCATCACCGACCTGCTAAGCCGCGTACCCGGCGTACAAGTGGCCCCCACTGGCGGCCGTGGCAGCCTGCCGGGCATCTTCATACGCGGTACCAAGGCGGCGCAAAGCCTGGTGCTGGTGGATGGCGTACGCATTGCCAACGCCACTTCGGGCGACAGCGGCCTGCAGTTCCTCGACGTTGACCAGATCGAACGGGTGGAAGTGCTGCGTGGCTCGCGCTCGGCGGTGTACGGCAGCGATGCCATCGGCGGGGTGATCCAGATCTTCACCCGCCGCAGCAACACGCCCGGCCTGCAGCCGCGGCTGCGCATCGCGGCAGGCAGCCACCAGACCGTCCAGCGTAGCCTGGGGCTTTCCGGCGGCAACGACGCGACCCGCTTCAACCTCGGTGCCAGCCTGGATGAAACAGCCGGCATCGACTCGACTGGCCCATCCTTCGCCAGTGACGGCGACCATGATGCCTACCGTAACCAGTCCTTCAACCTGAGCCTGAGCCACACCTTCAGCGAGCGCTTCGAGGCCGGGGTCAACCTGCTCGACAGCCGTGGCCGCAGTGAATACGACAACCCGTTCGGGGGGTTCGACCCGGTAACCTTCGAGAGCTTCGGCCAGAAGCCCTACACGGACTTCAGCGTCAGCAGCCTGGGCAGCTATTTCGCTGCGCAGCTCAACGATGCCTGGCGCTCGCGCCTGGAACTGGCCCACAGCGAGAACCGCGACGACAAGCGTGACAAGCTGAGCGCCGAGCGCTTCGTGTTCAACACCTACCGCGATCAGCTGACCTGGCAGAACGACCTCGCCCTGGGCGAACAAAACACATTGCTGATCGGTGGGGACTGGTATGAAGACCGTGTCCATGCCAGTACCGACTTCACCGAAGACAGCCGCTGGAACCGGGCGGTCTTTGCCCAGCACCGCTACCAGGGCGAGCAGTTTTCCACCGAGCTGGGCGTGCGCCACGACCGCAACCAGCAGTTTGGCGGCCAGACCACCTGGAGTGGCAGCCTGACCGTGCCGCTGAACGCGGATAACGATGTGCTGCTGTCCTACAGCGAAGGCTTCCGCGCACCGACGTTCAACGACCTGTATTACCCGCAATACAGCAACCCGAACCTGGACCCAGAGCACTCGAAAAGCTATGAGCTGCAGTGGCGCAGCCAGCTGGCGACCACCACCCGCCTGGAGACCTCGCTGTACCGGACCGACCTGCGCGACGCAATCGTATTTGGCCAGGACTCGATCCCGCGCAACGTCGCCTCGGCACGCATCAACGGCCTGGAAATGGCCCTGTCCCAGCAGTGGGCGAGTTGGCACGCCCAGTTGGGCATGGCACTGATCGACCCACGTGACCGCGACACTGGCCACACCCTGGCCCGCCGCGCCCGGCGCACGTTGAGCCTGGACCTGGACCGCGACTTCGGGCGTTTCAGCGCGGGCGCCAGTTGGCAGGCCGTCAGCAGCAGCTATGACGATGAGGCCAACCGTAACCGCATCGGTGGCCACAGCTTGCTGGGCCTGCGTGGCAGTTGGGCTGCCAGCGACGAAGTGAAACTGGAAGCCAGACTGGATAACGTGCTGGACCGCCGCTATAGCCGCGCCCTGTACAGCTACGAAGGGGCCTACTACCCGTACCGCGAAGAAGGCCGCACGGTGCTGTTCAGCGTGACGTGGACGCCGGGGCTTTAGCGGCCAGCAACGCACACAAGCGGGCGGTGGCTTCGATCATTTGCCCGCTCGGGCGCTCCAGGCCTTTGTCGGGTACCACCAGCAAACCGGCGTGGGCAACGGCGCGCAACTGCGGCCAGGCCAGCCAGCCGGTCAACTGCGCCTGGTCACCGGCCAGGATGACCTGGGGGTTGCGTAGCAACACCGACTCCACACTCACCTGCGGCGCCGGTTGGCTGAGGTCGGCAAACACATTGCGCGCCCCGCATACGGCCAGTGCGTCGCTCACCACCTGGCGGCCACCAAGGGTGTACAAAGGCCGATCCCACACCTGGTAGAACACCTGCAAAGGCTCGTCACGTCGGTACTGCTGGCGCAGTTGCCGCAACCGCTCGCGCAGGGCCCGGGCATACTGCTGCCCTTGCTCGGCACGGCCGACGCGCTCGCCAATCGCGGCGATCTGCTCGATGAGCTGGTCCAGGTCATGGGGTTCGGCGCTGAAGGTCGTGATACCCAGGCGTTTGAGCTGCTCGCGTTGCGCCGGCGGCACGCTGCCTGGCCACAGCAGCAACAGGTCGGGGCGCAGGCTCAGCAGGCGCTCCATGTTCAGCTGGCCTTGGCGGCCTACCGAGGGTAAATCGCGCAACGCATTTGGCCGTTCGCCCCCATCAAGCACACCCACCAGCAGGTCATCGGCCTGCAGTTCGAGCATGATTTCCGTCATCGAAGGCGCCAGGCTGACCACTCGCAAGGGTTCGCCAGCCAGCGCGGCACAGGCGAACAGTGCCAGCAGGCCAGGCAGCAGGCGCATCAGCCGAGCTGTCGTGGAATGCGGTAGAGGGACAACACCACCACGGTGGATATCGCCAACAGGATCTGCGGCACCGCTTCAAGACCGACCCCTACAGACAGGGCCGCCACCCAGGCCGGGAAGCAGGCGTACAACATGGCCAGGCGCCGTACCCGTGCCAGCTCGATCCACGCGGCAGGCTCTTCAGCAGTACCCAGGGCTTTCGAGGTGGCGATGAGTGCACGCTTGTAGGCACCGAAACGTGGCAGGCTGAGGAACATGGTGGCCGCGCCGGCAATGAACAACGGCATGGCCAGAATCGGCACCAGCGCCTCACCGCCGCCAAAAGCCCAGCTCATGACCGGCAGCGGCAGCAGGCCCACCGCCAGGTACTGCCACCAGGCCAGCGCCAGCCGCCGCTTGACCTCGGCGCGGGTCACGCCTGGGGCACCTCGCCCTGGTGTTCGTTGCCCAGCATGTGGCCAAGCTTGCCGGCTTTGGTTGCCAGGTAGTAGCGGTTGTGCGGGTTATGCCCGGTATGCAGCGGTACTCGCTCGGCAACCACGATGCTCATGTCGGTCAGGGCTTTGACCTTGCGTGGGTTGTTGGTCATCAGCCGCAGCGCCTTCACGCCCAGGTGTTCGAGCATGGGCAGGCACATGGCGTAGTCACGCTGGTCGGCGGCAAACCCCAGGCGCTCGTTGGCTTCCACGGTGTCCGCCCCGCCGTCCTGCAACTCGTAGGCACGAATCTTGTTCAGCAGGCCAATGCCACGGCCTTCCTGGCGCAGGTACAGCAATACGCCGCGGCCCTCGCGGGCGATTGCCTGCAGTGCGGCCTCCAGCTGCGAGCCGCAGTCGCAGCGCTGGCTGAACAGGGCATCGCCGGTCAGGCATTCGGAATGCAGGCGCCCCAGCACCGGCTGACCATCCGCGATGTCACCCAGGCTGAGCACCACATGCTCCCGGCCGGTGGCTTCATCAAGAAAGCCATGCATGGTGAAGGTCGCGAAGGGCGTCGGGAGTTTAGAGGCGGCAACAAAGACGACGGGCACGTTGTGCTCCTGGAAAAAGTGGGACATATCTCGTGAGCCGATTGTATCAGCAGGTTGCACACTATGGGCTGGCTGAATACCGCGGGGTAAGATCGAAAAGTTCGATACTTAGGCCAGGCAGGCCCGGCCTCAGTGCGGTTTGCTATCCGCAGTGAACGGATACGGTTGCCGCCAGTGCTCGAAAATCGGCTTCAGCTCGCCACTGCGTACTAGCTCGGCCATGCGCTTGTCGAACAGGTCGCGCAGGGCCTTGGCCTGGTCGTTGCGGGCAAAGGCCAGGTACAGCGGCAGCTCGGCCACGTGGGTGCGGCGAAAGCGTTCGGGCTGGGATGACTGGTTCAGTACGTAATCGACTTCAGTCTGGGAATCGATGTAGAAGTCCACACGGTCATGCTCCAGCATCGGCAGGATGCCTTCGCGGCGCTGGATTTCACGGAACTCATGCACATCGGGCAAGTAGCTGCCGTAGTCGTAGCCACGTACCCAGGCCAAGCGGTACTTGCCCACATTCTGCGACGTGGGCACAGGCTTGCTGGCCAGCCCCAGCGCATAGATATGATCCATATCGAAGTGCCAGCGCGGGTACAGGTTGTCGCCGTTCTCTTCCTTGTAGGAGCCGACCCAGGCATCCGCCTCGCCACGTTTCACCAGCCCGACCGCGCGGCTGTAGGGTGCGCTTTGGGTCACCACCTTGACCCCGGCCGGCTCGAACACCTTGCGCAGAACGTCCCAGGCAACGCCGGTACCGTCAGCATTGGTGTAGTCGATCCACTCCTCGCTGACCAGCTGGATCTGCTTTGGCAGGCCTTCGGCAGCCACCGCCCACGGGGCGACACTCAGCAGCATCGCCAGCAGCACAACCCTCATGGCCATTCACGCGCTCCCTGTTTCAGGCAACCGCCCATACCAGAACCTGCATGCCCAGCCAGGCGAACACACCGGCCAGGATATCGTCGAGCATGATGCCGACGCCCCCGTGCACATGGCGGTCGATCCAGCGGATGGGCCACGGCTTGAGGATGTCGAAGAAACGGAACATCAGGAACCCCGCCAGCAGCCACTGCCAGCCTTCCGGCACCAGCCAGAGGGTGATCCACATGCCAACGATTTCATCCCAGACAATGCCTTCATGATCGTGCACACGCAAGTCATTGGCGACCTTGCCGCACAGCCAGATACCGAACAGCATGCTGATGCCCAGCAACAGCCAGTAGCCCCAGTCGGGCAGCATCTGCCACAGGGGGATGAACGGTATGGCCACCAGCGAGCCCCAGGTACCCGGTGCCTTGGGCAAGGTGCCGGAACCAAAGCCGAACGCGATGAAGTGCCATGGGTTGCGCCAGACCGAAGGCGGAACGAACTCCGCAGGCACCTGGTTGGGGTGATCGGTCACGGTGTCTCCCTAAAGTGTTGATAGCCCCGCTGGGCGGGGGTGATGTCCTGGCCCTGTGCGTCGCGCAGGGTCACACCGCGACCTTGCAGCACACGACCAATGGTGTGTACCTCGATGAAGCCAAGCTCGGCCAGGGGCGGCAGTGCTGCAGGCGGCAAGGTGAATGCCAGTACGTAATCATCGCCACCGGTGAGTGCTGCCTGCAGTGCCGCCTCGTGGCCGAGGAATGCCTGCAAGGCAGGAGACACTGGCACCTGGGCCAGGTTCACCTCAAGTGCCACCCCGGACGCCTTGGCGATATGCCCACAATCGGCTAGCAGGCCATCGGAGACGTCGAGCGCCGCCGTGGCCCTGCCCCGCAGCCATGTGCCCAGGGTGAGCTGCGGCATCGGCGACCAGTAATGGGCCAGCAGCGGCTCGGCCAGCTCGGCGGGCGCCTGGCGCTCGCCCAGTACCAGCGGCAAGGCACCGGCGGCCTTGCCCAGGGTGCCGCCAACACACAGCAAGTCGCCTGGCCGCGCACCGCTGCGGCGCAACGCCTGGCCAGCCGGCACCCGACCGAACACGGTCACGGTGATGCTCAATGGGCCACGGGTGGTGTCGCCGCCAATCAGGCTCATGCGGCAGCGGTGCGCCATGCGGCTCAGGCCGTTGGCGTAGGCTGCAAGCCAGTCCGGGCCAACGCTTGGCAGGGTCAGGGCAAGGGTGAAACCGATCGGGGTCGCGCCCATGGCAGCCAGGTCACTGGCCGCCACGGCCAGCGACCGCTGGCCCAGCAGTTGCGGGTCGCACACGGCAGGGAAATGCACCCCGGCTACCAGCGTGTCGGTCGACACCGCCAATTGTTCACCGGGGGGAAGGTCGAGCAAGGCGCAATCGTCGCCGATCCCCAGGGCCACGCCTTCGCCGCCTTGCGCGCAGGGCGCGGCGGCGAAGTAATGGTTGATCAGCTCGAATTCACCCATGGCCAGGCAGCGCCGGGATCAGCGCTTGTTCGCCTTGACTTCTGCTTCACGCAGGGACGGGGCAAGCTTGTCGAGCACACCGTTGACGAACTTGTGACCGTCGGTAGCACCGAAGACCTTGGCCAGCTCCACGCCTTCGTTGATGACCACACGGTACGGTACGTCTACGCGCTTGATCAGCTCCCAGGTGGACAGGCGCAGCACGGCCAGTTCCACAGGGTCGAGCTCGTCCAGGCCAATGGTCATGCACGGGGCCAGCGCTTTGTCGATTTCGTCCTTGATTGCCGGGACCCCATGCAGGATCTCCCGGAAATAGGCACCGTCGACGTCGGTGAAATCGTTATCCACCCGGAACTGCGCTTCGACCTCGTTCAGCGAATGCTGGGCCATGTGCCACTGATAGAGGGCCTGGGTCGCAAGCTTGCGGGCTTCGCGACGCTTGGCGCTCTTGGAGGGCTTGCCGGCATCCGCAGGTTTTGGATCGCGCGGGTTGAAACGATCGCTTTCGTCGCTAATCACTTGGCCTCCAACTGCGCCAGCAGGCTGACCATTTCCAGAGCGGACAGGGCAGCTTCAGCACCTTTGTTGCCAGCCTTGGTGCCGGAACGCTCGATGGCCTGCTCGATGGAATCGACGGTCAGTACGCCGAAGGCCACCGGAACACCGAACTCCATGGACACCTGGGCCAGGCCCTTGGTGCATTCGCCCGCCACGTATTCGAAGTGCGGGGTACCGCCACGGATCACGGCGCCCAGGGCGATGATCGCGTCGTAGGCGCCTTGCTGGGCGACCTTCTGTGCCACCAGCGGAATTTCGAATGCACCCGGGGCACGGATGATGGTGATGTCGCTTTCGCTGACACCGTGGCGAACCAGGGCGTCAACGGCACCGCTTACCAGGCTTTCGACAACGAAGCTGTTGAAGCGGCCAACCACCAAAGCATAGCGACCTTTGGGGGCGATGAAGGTACCTTCGATGGTCTTCAGGGTCATTCCGATATTCTCATATTCAAGAGCGAGGCCGCTTGCAAGCGGCCTCGACAGGGGTCTGGACTCGAGCTGGGGGCGTCATTGCCGCCTCAAGTCACTCGGAGGGCACGTATTCTACAACTTCCAGATCGAATCCGGATATCGCGTTGAACTTCATTGGCGAACTCATCAGGCGCATCTTGCGCACCCCGAGGTCGCGCAGGATCTGCGAGCCAGCACCCACGGTGCTGTAGGTGGTCGGTGCCTTGGCCGGTAGGTCGCCGGCGCTTTCGCGGATGTGCGCCAACAGCACGTCGCCGTCCAGCGGGTGGCCCAGCAGCAGGACCACGCCGCTGCCGGCTTCGGCCACGGCCGCCATGGCCGCGCGCAGGCTCCAGCGGCCCGGTTGCTTGACCAGCAGCAGGTCGCGCAGCGGGTCCATGTTGTGTACCCGCACCAGGGTCGGCTCTTCGGCGCAGATCTTGCCCAGGGTCAGGGCCATGTGCACGTCGCCTTCCACCGCGTCGCGGTAGGTGACCAGGTTGAACTCACCCAGCTCGCTCTCTACCGGTTGCTCGGAGACCCGTTGCACGGTGCGCTCGTGAATCATGCGGTAGTGGATCAGGTCGGCGATGGTGCCGATCTTCAGGCCATGCTCGGCAGCAAAGACTTCCAGCTCGGCGCGGCGCGACATGGTGCCGTCGTCGTTCATCACTTCGCAGATCACGCCGCTTGGCTCGAAACCGGCCATGCGCGCCAGGTCGCAGGCCGCTTCGGTGTGGCCGGCACGCGCCAGGGTGCCGCCAGGCTGGGCCATCAGCGGGAAGATGTGGCCAGGGCTGACGATGTCTTCAGCCTTGGCGTCCCGGGCAGCAGCGGCTTGCACGGTGCGCGCGCGGTCGGCGGCGGAGATGCCGGTGGTGACGCCTTCGGCGGCTTCGATCGACACGGTGAACTTGGTGCCGAAGCCCGAGCCATTGCGCGGCGCCATCAATGGCAGCTTCAGCGTTTCGCAACGCTCACGGGTCATCGGCATGCAGATCAAGCCACGGGCATGCTTGGCCATGAAGTTGATGTGTTCGGGCTGGCAGCACTCGGCGGCCATGATGATGTCGCCTTCGTTCTCGCGGTCTTCGTCATCCATGAGGATGACCATTTTACCCTGGCGGATGTCTTCGACCAGTTCTTCGATGCTGTTGAGCGCCACGCGGCACCCCCTTCTCAATCAGGATTTCAAGAAGCCGTTGGCGGCCAGGAAGCTTTCGGTAATGCCACTGCCCTTGCTCGGTTCGGCGGCCTTGTCACCCAGCAGCAAGCGCTCCAGGTAACGGGCCAGCAGATCGACCTCAAGGTTCACCCGACGCCCTGCGCGGTAGTCGGCCATGATGGTTTCGGACAGGGTGTGCGGGACAATGGTCAGCTCGAACTCGGCGCCATTGACTTCGTTGACCGTCAGGCTGGTGCCGTCGACGGTGATCGAGCCCTTGTGGGCGATGTACTTGGCCAGCTCCTTCGGTGCGCGTACGCGGAACTGGATGGCGCGGGCGTTATCGCTGCGCGAGATGATTTCACCCACCCCGTCGACATGGCCGCTGACCAGGTGCCCGCCAAGGCGGGTGGTAGGGGTCAGGGCTTTTTCCAGGTTGACCTTGCTGCCGCTCTTGAGGTCGATGAAGGCAGTGCGCTTGAGGGTTTCGACGCTGACGTCGGCCCAGAAGCCGTCACCAGGCAGTTCCACGGCGGTCAGGCACACGCCGTTGACGGCGATGCTGTCGCCCAGCTTGACGTCACCCAGGTCCAGCTTGCCGGTTTCGACGTAGACGCGAACGTCGCCGCCCTTTGGGGTCAGGCTGCGGATGCTGCCAATGGATTCGATGATGCCGGTGAACATGGGGTCTTCCTCAAAACGGTTTGCACGGGGCAAGCCCGGCATTATACGCCGGGCGCCGGCAGGGGCACGGCTGTGACCCGCCAGTCATCGCCCACTGCGCGCATTTCGGTAATTTTCAGCCGCGGTGCTTCACTCATCCGCTCCATCGGCCAGTCCAGCAATGGGCGGGCATGGGAGCCGAGGAAGGTACCGGCGACGAACAACTGGTACTCGTCCACCAGGCCAAGGCGGGCAAAGGCACCGACCAGGCTGGCACCGGCTTCCAGCAGCACTTCGTTGACACCACGCGCGCCCAGGGCATGCAGCAGCGCCGCCAGGTCGACCTGGCCATTGTCACCCGGCAGGCAGAGCAGTTCGTGGCCGGCAGCGGCATAACCGGGGTCATCTGCGACAGCTGTTACCACCAGGGCCGGCCCGGCCTGGAAGAATGGCGCATCCAGCGGCAGGCGCAGGCGGCCATCGACCAACACGCGCAGTGGAGGGCGGCTGAGCGCCAGGGCGGTGGTTTCGGCATCCAGGCCCAACTCGCTGCCCCGTACGGTCATGCGCGCGTTGTCGGCCAGCACGCTGGCGGCGCTGGTCAGCACCACGCTGGAGCGGGCGCGCAGGCGCTGCACGGCCGAGCGCGCGGCCGGGCCGGTGATCCACTGGCTTTCACCACTGGCCATGGCGGTACGGCCGTCAAGGCTCATGGCCAGCTTGGCGCGCACGTACGGCACGCCATGCTCCATGCGCTTGAGAAAGCCCGGGTTCAGGGCGCGGGCCTCGGCCTCGAGCACACCGCTGGCCACTTCGATGCCGGCCTCGGCCAGGCGCCGCAGCCCCCGCCCTGCCACTTGCGGGTTAGGGTCCTGCATGGCTGCTACCACCCGGGCCACACCGGCCTTGACCAGCGCTTCGGCGCACGGGGGCGTGCGGCCATGGTGGCTGCAAGGCTCCAGGGTGACATAGGCACACGCGCCACGGGCGCGTTCTCCGGCCTGGCGCAGGGCATGCACTTCGGCATGGGGCTCACCGGCGCGCACGTGCCAGCCCTCCCCGACCACTTCGCCGTCGCGCACGATCACGCAGCCTACGCGGGGGTTCGGGTGGGTGGTGAACAGGCCTTTGCGCGCCAGCTCCAGCGCACGCGCCATGTAGTGGGCGTCAAGAATCGCGGCTTGGCTGGGCATGCTCACTCTTTGGCCGGCTCGCGGGCCAGGCGGTCGATTTCTTCACGGAACTCGTCGAGGTCCTGGAAGCGCCGGTACACCGAGGCAAAGCGGATATAGGCCACCTCATCGAGCTTGCGCAGCTCGGCCATGACCATTTCACCCACCACCAGCGACTTGACTTCGCGCTCGCCAGTGGCACGCAGGCGGCTCTTGATGTGCGCCAGCGCCGCTTCCAGGCGTTCGACGCTGACCGGGCGTTTTTCCAGCGCCCGCTGCATGCCGGCACGCAGCTTGTCTTCGTCGAAAGGCTGGCGCGTGCCGTCTTGCTTAATCAGCCGGGGCAGCACCAGCTCGGCGGTTTCGAAGGTGGTGAAGCGCTCGCCACAGGCCACGCATTCGCGGCGGCGGCGCACCTGCTCGCCCTCGGCGACGAGGCGAGAGTCGATGACCTTGGTGTCGTTGGCACCGCAAAAGGGACAGTGCATGGTGGCAGGCAACAAAAAAAGGGAGGGCCATGGTAGCGCATTGCACTGGCAAGACAAGCCAAAGGGGTTAACATCCATGGGAAATCTGCCCGTTAAGGACTCCTCCATGCACTACCGAGCGCTCGTCGTGCTGTGCTGCGCCGCCCTGCTCGCCGCCTGCGGCAGCGACAGGCCGAAGACCGATACCTCCGTTGCGCCGGCACCGGCCCGCGTGGCCAAAACCGCCGAAGCGCCCGGCCCGCTTCCGGCCTACCAGCGCGAGTTGAGCGGCACTTTGCTGGAAATCCCGGCCGGCGCCGACGTGGAACTGGCGTTGCTGGTGATCGACGAACGCGACCGCCCGCAGCGCCTGCTGGCCAGCAGCAACCTGACCGCTACCGGCCAGGCCCTGCCCTACCAACTGCGCTTCAACCCCGAAGCCTTCCCGGCCGGTGCACGCGTGGAATTGCGTGGCCGCGCCAGCCGCTCCGGCCAGCTGATCATGCACCTGCCGCCCCTGCGCATCACCCAGGCGCAGACCCAGGCCACCGGGCCGCTACGTTTCGAGAAGGCGCCCTGAGTGGCACCGCTCGCCCTGCAGCAGGCCCTGAGCGGCCTGATCGGTGAAGCGCGGCTGGTCGTCAGCGAACTGCCCGGCTGCGCCTTGAAACTGTGGCTGATCGACGACCAGAACATGGACCGTGCCTTCAGCAGCGACGAAACCCGGCGCATTCTCGAAGACCCGCCCTACTGGAGCTTCTGCTGGGCCAGTGGCCTGGCCATGGCCCGTTACCTGGCCGAGCGCCCGGAATGGGTGGCCGGCAAGCGGGTGCTGGACTTTGGCGCCGGGTCCGGCATTGCCGGCATTGCTGCCGCCCGCGCGGGTGCCCGGGAGGTGGTGGCCTGCGACCTGGACCCACTGGCCCTGCAAGCCTGCCGCGCGAATGCCGCACTGAACGGTGTGCAACTGGGCTACAGCGACGACTTCTTCGCCGAGGACGACCGCTTCGACCTGATCCTGGTCGCCGACGTGCTGTACGACCGAGCCAACCTGCCGCTTCTGGATGCCTTCCTCGGCCGGGGTCGCCAGGCCCTGGTGGCCGACTCGCGGGTACGCGACTTCAGCCACCCGCTCTATCAGCAGCTGGGGGTGCTTGAAGCGCTGACCCTGCCCGACCTGGCCGAGCCGCACGAATTCCGCCGGGTCAGCCTGTACCACGCCAGCCGCGACACCTTATAGTGGTGGTATTCACGAGTTTGCGAGAAGCGCAATGAGCCAAGACACGCCTTACATTTTCGACGCTACCGATGCCACCTTCCAGCAGCTGGTGATCGAGAACTCCTTCCACAAACCGGTGCTGGTAGATTTCTGGGCCGAGTGGTGTGCGCCATGCAAGGCACTGATGCCCTTGCTGGCGAAGATCGCCGAGGGCTACCAGGGCGAACTGCTGCTGGCCAAGATCAACTGCGACGTGGAACAACAGGTGGTCGCCCAGTTCGGCATTCGCAGCCTGCCGACCGTTGTGCTGTTCAAGGACGGCCAGCCGGTGGACGGCTTTGCCGGTGCCCAGCCGGAATCGGCGATCCGCGCCATGCTCGAGCCGCACGTGCAAATGCCTGCCGCACCGCAGGCATCGCCGCTGGAACAGGCCAAGGCGCTGTTCGCCGAAAGCCGTTTCGCCGAAGCAGAAGCGCTGTTGCAGGCCCTGCTGGGTGAAGACAACAGCAATGCCGAGGCACTGATCCTGTACGCCCGTTGCCTGGCCGAGCGTGGCGAGCTGGGGGAGGCGCAGGTGGTACTGGACGCGGTCAAGAGCGATGAGCACAAGGCCGCACTGGCCGGCGCCAAGGCCCAGCTGACCTTCCTGCGCCAAGCGGCCAGCCTGCCGGAGGTGGCGGAGCTGAAAAGCCGCCTGGCCCAGAACCCTGAGGATGATGAAGCCGCCTACCAGCTGAGCGTCCAGCAGTTGGCACGCCAGCAGTATGAGGCGGCGCTGGAAGGGTTGCTGAAGCTGTTCCAGCGTAACCGCAGCTATGACAATGGGCTGCCGCAGAAGGCGATGCTGCAGGTCTTTGAACTGCTGGGTGGCGATCACCCGCTGGTTGGGGTTTATCGTCGCAAGCTGTCGGCGGCGATGTTCTGACCTGAAGCTGGGGGCGAGGGCTTCGCCCGCGTTCGCGGGCACGCCCGCTCCCACAAGGTGGACCTCAACACCGGTTTATCCAACCCAGTGATAAACCGGTGCATCCCCACCGTTTTCCACCTTCACCTCACTGCTATGGCGCAAACGCACCAGTAGCCGCTTGCCCGCCGCTGTACTGCCGGCCAGCCCTTCCAGCCGGTCGAGCAATTGCGGCCCGCTCATCTGCCCCGCCAGGCGCAACACCTCGCGCGCCGCCGTCCATTGCCCGTCATCCTGCCGTGGCGCAGCCACCGGGGCCGCCGCAACGGCATGCGCCGCCGCAGGCACCTCGGTCTGCCGCCCCAATTGCGCCCACTCTTCAGGCTCAAGCTCGATGGTCAGGTCCACCGGCCATTCCCCAATCTGTCCACGAATTCTCACGATGCATTCCTTGAGCAAGGTCGATGGCCCATGCTACCGCAAGATGAAACCTGCGCCATGCGGGCTGGCAGGACGCAGAAAAGTTGTTATAACATAACCCAATCATCCAGTCCGCCCCGGAGCCTTCCATGCGTCGCCTGTTGCTCGCCCTGCCCTTCGCTTTGCTGCCACTGGCCGTGGCCCATGCCCACGAAGACCATGACCATGATCACGACCACGCCCACACCCATGGCACCTTGGGCGCGCATGAACACGGCGTGGCCAAGCTCAATGTCGTGCTCGACGGCAATACTCTGGAACTGGAGCTGGACAGCCCCGCCATGAACCTGGTTGGTTTCGAGCACGCTGCCAGCAGCGACGCCGACAAGGCCAAGGTTGCCGCGGTGCGCCAGCAGCTGGAACAACCGTTGAAGCTGTTCGGCCTGGCCTCGGCAGCCGGCTGCAAGGAAGACCAGCAAGCGCTGGAAAGCCCGTTGTTCGGTGACGCCGCCAAAGCGGACGACGACGGTGACGAGCATGAGAAGGGCCACATGCACAGCGATATCAATGCCCACTACCAGCTGACATGCGCCATCCCGGAGAAACTCACCCAGCTGGACCTGGCCCCCCTGTACAAAGCCTTCCCGGCCACGCAAAAAATCAACGTGCAGCTAATCGGCCCCAACGGCCAGAAAGGTGTTGAAACCTCGCCCGCCAAGGCCATGGTCGCGTTCTGAGATGAATCAGGCACTGATTGACCTACAGGACCTGGTGTTCGCCTGGCCCGGCCAAGCGCCGCTGCTGGACATCCCGGCGTTTCGCCTGCAAGCCGGTGAGGCCCTGTTTCTCAAAGGCCCCAGCGGCAGTGGCAAGACCACCCTGCTGGGCCTGCTGGGCGGGGTGAACCGGGCGGACCAAGGGCGAATCCGGCTGCTTGGCCAGGACCTGGCCGCGCTAGGCCAAGGTGCACGCGACCGGTTCCGCGTCGACCACACCGGCTATATCTTCCAGCAATTCAACTTGCTGCCCTTCCTGTCGGTAAGGGAGAACGTCGAACTGCCATGCCGCTTCTCCCGCAGCCGGGCGGAACGGGCCATCCAGCGCCATGGCAGTGTTCACCAGGCGGCAGGCGAACTGCTCGCCCACCTGGGGCTGGGCGACCCGGCACTGCTGGCGCGCCGTGCCGACAGCCTGTCGATAGGCCAGCAACAGCGGGTTGCCGCAGCCCGCGCGCTGATCGGTCAACCCGAGTTGGTGATCGCCGACGAGCCGACCTCGGCGTTGGACGCCGACACCCGTGAGGTGTTCATCCGCCTGCTGTTCGATGAGTGCCGGGCCGCTGGTGCCAGCCTGCTGTTCGTCAGCCACGACCAGAGCCTGGCGCCGCTGTTCGATCGCCACCTGTCGCTGGCCGAACTCAACCGTGCCGCCAAGCCCGTGGAGGCCTGATGTACCTGCTCCGCCTTGCCCTGGCCAGCCTGGCCAACCGCCGTTTCACCGCTTTTCTCACGGCCTTTGCCATCGCCCTGTCGGTCTGCCTGCTATTGGCCGTGGAGCGGGTGCGGACCGAGGCCCGTGCCAGCTTCGCCAGTACCATCAGCGGTACCGACCTGATCGTGGGCGCGCGCTCGGGCTCGGTGAACCTGCTGCTGTATTCGGTATTCCGGATCGGCAACGCCACCAACAACATCCGCTGGGACAGCTTTCAGCACTACGCCCATGACCCACGGGTGAAGTGGGCGATTCCGATCTCGCTGGGCGACTCGCACCGCGGCTATCGGGTAATGGGCACCACTGCCGACTACTTCGAGCATTACCAGTACGGCCGCAAACAGCACCTGCAGCTGAGCCAGGGCCGCGAATTCGCCAGTGACCCGTTCGAGGTGGTACTGGGTGCCGAAGTGGCCGAGGCACTGCATTACAAGCTGGGGGACAAGCTGGTGCTGGCGCACGGTGTGGCCGCAATCAGCCTGGTCAAGCATGACGACAAACCGTTCACCGTGGTGGGCGTGCTCAAGCGTACCGGCACACCGGTCGACCGCACCCTGCACATCAGCCTGGGCGGCATGGAGGCGATCCATATCGACTGGCACAATGGCGTGCCGGCACGTGGCGCCGGGCGCATCAGCGCCGAGCAAGCACGCAGCATGGACCTGCAACCTGCCGCCATCACGGCGTTCATGCTGGGCCTGAACAACAAGATCGCCACGTTCAGCCTGCAGCGGGAAATCAACGAGTACCGCAACGAACCGCTGCTGGCGATCCTGCCTGGCGTTGCCTTGCAGGAGCTGTGGAGCCTGATGGGCACGGCCGAACAAGCCTTGTTCGTGGTTTCGCTGTTCGTTGTGCTCACGGGCCTGATCGGCATGCTCACGGCCATTCTCACCAGCCTCAACGAACGCCGCCGGGAGATGGCGATCTTGCGTTCCGTAGGGGCCAGGCCGTGGCATATCGCCGGGCTGCTGGTGCTGGAGGCGCTGTCACTGGCGGCAGTCGGCATCGTCGCCGGGCTGGGCTTGCTGTATGCGGGTATCGCCCTGGCACAGGGGTATGTACAGGCCAACTATGGTTTGTACCTGCCGCTGGCGCTGCCGAGCGCTCATGAATGGAGCTTGCTGGCTATCATCCTGGGGGCTGCACTGCTGATGGGCAGCGTGCCAGCGTGGCGCGCCTATCGGCAGTCGTTGGCCGATGGCCTGTCCATACACCTATGAGTGCGCGTAATGATCAAACACCTCACCGCCTGCTTCGCGGGTAAACCCGCTCCTACATCGGGTCGCGTTCCCCGTGTAGGTGCGGGTTCACCCGCGAAGAAGCCGGCACTGCAAACGCTGCTGATCCTGCTGCTTGCGGCAGCGATGCCGCTGTGGGCCGCCGAACCCAAGGAGCTCGACTGGCCAGCGCTGATCCCGGAAGGCGCCCCGGTCATTCCACCGCAACTCACCCCCTTGCACGACATGTCGCAATTGAGCAACGCCCTGGCCGCCGAGTCTGCGCCAGCAGCCCGGCAGCAGGCGCCGAACGCGCCGGTGGTGAAAAGCCTCGATGGCCAGCAGGTCAAACTGCCCGGGTATATCGTGCCGCTGGAAGTCAGCGAGGAGGGGCGCACCACCGAGTTTCTGCTGGTGCCTTACTACGGCGCGTGCATCCATGTGCCGCCACCGCCCTCGAACCAGATCGTGCACATTTTCAGCGAAATGGGCGTGCGCGTCGAAGACCTTTATCAACCCTACTGGATCGAGGGAAAGATGCAGGTCAAAGCCTCCAGCAGCGAACTGGCCGATGCCGGCTACCAGATGGAAGCCGAAAAAATCTACGCTTATGAGCTGAAGTGAGCGCTATTACCGGTTCATGAAGACGCTTCGTTGAGCTGGGTCAAACATTCTGTTTAGACCCATCCGTACCATTGGACTACTCGATTATTAACGTCCTCTGGGAGCTTCCATGAACAAGTCCTTGCTCGGGGCCGCATTCGCGGCACTGGCCTTCGCCGCCCCTGTTGCCCACGCCCACCAGGCGGGTGATGTCATCGTTCGCGCCGGTGCAATCACCACTGCGCCGAATGAGAGCAGCAGCGACCTGAAATTCGACGGCAACAAGGTTTCGGGCACCAAGGCGACACTGGACAGCGACACCCAGCTGGGCCTGGCGTTCGCCTACATGCTCACCGACCACGTTGGCCTGGAGCTGCTGGCGGCTACGCCGTTCAAGCACACCGTAGGCGTAAAAGGCCTGGGTGGCGGGCTGGACGGCAAGCTGGCCGACATCAAGCAACTGCCGCCAACACTGTCGCTGCAGTACTACCCGATGGAACCGAACTCCAAGTTCCAGCCGTATGCCGGCGTAGGTATCAACTACACCCTGTTCTTCGATGAAGACCTCAGCAGCGCCCGCAAGCAGCAGGGCTTCAGTAACCTGAAGCTACAAGACTCGGTAGGTATCGCCGGCCAGTTGGGCATGGACTACATGCTCACGGACAACCTGCTGGTCAACGCCGCGGTCTGGTATGTGGACATCGACACCAAGGCCAGCGTCAACGGCCCCACCGCGCTGGGCTACAGCAAGACCAAGGTCGACGTGGATGTCGACCCATGGGTGTACATGGTCGGCCTAGGCTACAAGTTCTGACCGGAACACTGCAGGGCGGCTTCGGCCGCCCTTGCGCGTTGCAGCCACAGCCAATAAGCCAGGGCCGCCGCGCTGATGGCCATGCCCAGGCCGCACACCGCTACCCAACCCCAGTGCGCATAACACCAGTTCGCCAGCACCGCCCCCACCCCGCTCCCCAGCGAATAACAGCACATGTAGGCCGCAATCAGGCGGCTGGCCATTTCGCCACGCCCGGCCAGCAACACCGTCTGGTTGGTGACATGCACCGCCTGCACGGCAAAATCCAGCATCAGCACGCCGAGGACAAAGGCCATCACGGATTGCCCGAGCATGGCCGTGGGCAGCCATGAAAGCGTCAGCAGCAACAGCGCCAGCCCCGTGGTCCGCTCACCCTGCCCTTGGTCGGCCAAGCGCCCGGCACGCGATGCGACCACCGTGCCCGCTGTATTTCCGCTGGTGGTGGGTTTGCGGCAATGGGGGGAACGGTATTTGTTCGAGGCGGGTGAAACGCGTTCAGCGCTGGTGGACGCCGGCAGCGGGCAGGGGCTTGAACCGTTACAGGTGAGAAGCCTGGATGGGCGGATGTTGAACCCCGAGGACTGCGTGCGCAAGGTGGTGCGCCATGGCTGATCCCGGGGCTGCTGCGCAGCCCTGTCGCGACACAAGGCCGCTTGTGTCTTGAGAGAGGGATCTGGTGTTGCCTCAGCCGAAGAGGGTGTAGATCAACAGCCAAAATGCAGGACTCGAAGATCACACGGTTCCTGTGGGAGCGGGCGTGCCCGCGAACACCGGCGCAGCCGGTGCCAGACACCGCGTCGCCTGCTTCGCGGGCACGCCCGCTCCCACAATGGATCGCGCAGGCTTTTCAAATTTTGAGAAAGACAGTTGATCCTACAGGCCGTGCAGGCAGGGCAACGCTTGGCCCGTGACTTCAGCTTTTACCCAGTAGCCGGGCCAGCCCCTCGACCATCGGCGTAGCCTGCGGGAATGCAAACCGCGCCAGCAAGCGCTGGTTATCGGCCCGCGAATGGCGAATATCACCGGCACGCGCCGCCGCGTAGGTCACCGCTGGCAAGCTGCCCACGACTTTCTGCAGCGCCGCGAGCATCTGGTTGATCGACGTTGCCTGGTTGAGGCCGATGTTCACCGCCCCCTCCTCGACCTGCGGCTGCTCCAGCGCCTGCACCATCACTTGCACCAGGTCGCCTACATACAGGAAATCGCGGGTCTGCTCGCCATCCCCGTACACGGTGATCGGCAGGCCCTGCACAGCACGCTCGCAGAAGATGCTGATAACCCCGGAATAGGGCGAGGACGGGTCCTGGCGAGGCCCGAAGATATTGAAGAAGCGGAACACCACCGGCTCCAGCCCGTGCTGACGGCGGTAGAAGTCCAGGTATTGCTCACTGGCCAGCTTGTCCACGGCATAGGGCGTCAGCGGTGCCTTGGGCGTATCCTCGGCGATCGACTCGCCCTCGCCATTGTTGCCATACACGGCGGCACTGGAGGCGAACACCACCCGGCGCAGACCGTGCACGCGCATGGCTTCACAAACATTGAGGGTGCCGATGAAATTGCTCTGGTGGGTACGCACCGGATCTTCGACCGAGGCCTGCACCGAAGCCACTGCGGCCAGGTGCACCACGGCACTGCAACCTGCCGCAGCCCGCATGACCAGAGCAGCATCGGCGACATCGCCTTCGATCAGTTCCAGCCGTGGGTGGTCGACCTGCAGGTTGCCCCGCCGGCCAGTGGACAAGTCATCGAGAATGCGTACGGCGTAGCCTTTGTCCAACAACGCATCGCACAGGTGGGAACCAATGAAGCCGGCACCGCCGGTGATCAGGATGGGGGCATCAGCCATGGCGGTAGAAACGGTCCAGTAGGGGCGGCAAGCCGGCGCGCCAGGCACGCGGCTTGATGCCAAAGGTATGAAGGATTTTCTTGCAGGCCAATACGGCATGCTGCGGCTCTTCGCTGGCATCCGGCCGCGCGGCATGCGCTTGCGCCGTGGGTGCCTGCACTGCCAGCTGGCGATATTGGCCGGCCTCGGCCAGGATCGCCTGGCCCAACACCAGCGGCGTGGTCGCCTCGTTGCCGGCGTAATGGTAGGTGCCCCATAGCGGCGCGTTGCAATCGAGTTGCTTGAGCACAGACAGGATCACCCGAGCCGCATCGTCCACAGGTGTGGGGTTGCCGCGCCGGTCATCGGCCAGCAGCAACTCGGCCGGTTGCTCGGCACGGGTGAGGAAACGACCGAGCGAGCCATCGATGCTTTCGTCCAGCAACCAGCCAAAGCGCAGCAGTACATGTTGCGGGCACGCCGCACGCACGCTCTGCTCGATCCGCCACAAGGCCTGGCCCCGCAGCCCCAGGGGTACGGGCTCGTCCTTCTCGCTGTAGGCAGTGGCCCGCGAGCCATCGAATACCCGGTAGCTGGAAGGCTGCACCAGGGTGATCTGGTGGTGCTGGCACAGCTCTGCCAGCCGCTCGACTGCCCGCTCCTGCTGCGCCAGGCGCGGCTCGCTGACCGACTCGGCCTGGAACCAGTCGAAGTAATAGGCCAGGTTCACCAGGGCATCGGGGCGATGGTCGTCAAGCAACTGGGTCAGGCTCGCCGGCGTCCAGCCGCTCTCGGGCGGGCGCGGCGCCAGGAATGCGATGTCCTCCTCGGCCCCAAGACGAATCAGCGCTTGCCCGAGGGCATTGCCACCACCCAACAGCATTAGGCGCATACGCATAGAGTCAGCAGATCCGGAGAGGTTGATTAAGGAAAGTGGGTCATTTTGCGGTTTCCGGGCGGGGAAGTCCAACCACAGGGTTTATTGAGGCAAACCGCCTATTCAATCTCAAACAAACTGTTGCGCAACGGCCCCACGCTCAGCCGTTCCCTGACGTCATCATCTATACGCGGATCATCCGGGCGGTACAGTTTGACCTGTCGGTAGGCATTGATGCGATTGATCTCCTCACCCAGGTACTCCCACACCACCCGTGTGCAGGCCGGGTTGCGCCGGTCGCCGCTGGAAACCCCGGCCTTCAGGCCGTTCAGGCGGGTGATCCGGCTTTTGAAGCTGGGAATCAGGATGGTCTGGCTCATCTCGTTGAAAGTCAGCGACTCGTAGTCGATGAGGAACACTCGGTCCTGCAACTGAAACGCCGCGCCCAGATAGCGACAACGGACTTCGGCATGCAGGTCCGTGGCGCTGGAGCGCTCCTGCCGCTCCTGGCGCTCGAACAGGAAACGCCCCCGCTCTTCCCACAGGTGCACCAGCGACACCAGGATCGTGCCGGGCACCGACATGCAGTTCGAATACTCGAAGTAATAACCGCAATAACGCGACAGGTTGCCGGCGTGCTCATGCAGAGGGCGGAACAGTTCACTGATCGGGTCGCTGGGTTGTTCGGCCAGGGTCGAGACGCGGGCACCGATCAGGCGGGCGAACTGCTCGGCAGGCAGGTTCAGCTCGTAATCCTCGACGCCAAAGAAATCACCGATGCGTTTCAGGTTGAAAGCCGTCGGACGGCTCTGCCCGCTGAGGTACTTGTTGAACTGCGCTCGGTTGATCGAGAGCTGGCGGCAAACTTCGGAAATAGAGCGGTAGTGGCTGCAAGCCAGTTTGAGGTTGGTAGCGAAATGCTCACTCATGTGCGGAATCCAAGTGACGCGAATGACGCCATTGTAGCATCAAGTCGCATCAAGTCAGAGCAACCCGCGAAATTGTAACGACTCTTGTCATGGCCAACCATGCGCCCCAACGAATAGCGGTGCGCCTGCCGTCCGCTGATCAATCCACACGAAGAATAAGAATCGAGGTCATTTTCCAATGCTCGAAGCACTCAACGATTTCCTCTCGGGGAAACTCCTCATCGTGCTGATCGTCGGTCTCGGCGGTTACTTCACCATCCGTTCGCGGTTCGTACAGTTCCGCCATTTCGGCCACATGTTCGCCGTGTTCAAGGAATCGCTGCGTGGCCAGGCAGGCCAGTTGAGCTCCTTCCAGGCCCTGATGCTGAGCCTGGCTGGCCGCGTGGGCGCCGGTAACATCGCCGGGGTCGGCATTGCCGTGACCCTGGGCGGCCCTGGCGCGGTGTTCTGGATGTGGGTCACTGCCCTGGTCGGCATGGCCAGCAGTTTCTTCGAATGTACCCTGGCCCAGATGTACAAACGCGCCGATGGCGACGGCTTGTACCGTGGCGGCCCGGCCTACTACATTCAGCATGGCCTGAAGCTGAAAAGCATGGCCATCGTGTTCTCGATCCTGCTGCTGGTGACCTACGGCTTCGCCTTCATCGGCCTGCAGTCGTACACCGTTACCCATTCGCTGCAAAATGCCTTCGACTTCAAGCCAAGCCACACCGGGCTGGTGCTGGCCGTGCTGCTGGCCATCACCTTCATCGGTGGCATCAAGCGCATCGCGGCGGTCTCGGACCTGCTGGTGCCGGTCAAGACCCTGGCCTACATCGGCGTGACCCTGTACGTGATCGGCACCCAGATCGACCACGTACCCGCCATGCTGGAAACCATATTCAAGAGCGCTTTCGGCCTTGACCCTGCGTTTGGCGGCCTGCTCGGCAGCGCCATCGTCATGGGCGTGAAGCGGGGCGTGTTCGCCAACGAAGCAGGCTTGGGCAGTGCACCGAACGTTGCCGCCGTGGCGGCAGTGAAACACCCGGGCGCGCAGGGCGTGGTCCAGGCCTTCAGCGTGTTCCTCGACACCTTCGTGATCTGCACCTGCACCGCACTGCTGATCCTGCTGTCGGGCTTCTACACCCCAGGCTTCGAGGGCGACGGCATTGTCCTGACCCAGAACTCGCTGGCCGCGGTGGTGGGTGACTGGGGCCGCGTGTTCGTCAGCGTTGCGCTGTCGCTGTTCGTGTTCACCTGCATTCTCTACAACTACTACCTGGGCGAGAACAGCCTGCAGTTCCTCAGCCGCAACCGCGTGGTACTGATGGTGTTCCGTGGCCTGGTACTGGCGTTGGTGGTGTGGGGTTCGATGCAAGACCTGTCGACCGTGTTCGCCTTCGCCGACATCACCATGACCTGCCTGGCCTTCGTCAACCTGATCGCCCTGGCCCTGTTGTTCAAGATTGGCCTGCGGGTGATGCGCGACTACGACGACCAGCGCAAGGCCGGTATCAAGCAGCCAGTGTTCGATTCGACCAAGTTCGCCGACCTGGACCTGGACCGCAATGCCTGGCCAGCCAACCCTGAGCTGGAAACAGCCGCTGACAAAGCAGCCGTCCAGGCCCAGCCACAGCGCTGATACCCTGCCCTGCCAAAGCCGCCCCGTCCGTGGGCGGCTTTTTTCTCCGCTCACCGCCACGGATGCTTTCCATGCGTGCAGTCAAGAATCTTCTCGTTCTCTATACCGGTGGCACCATCGGCATGCTCGAAACCCCGGAGGGCCTGGCACCGGCCGGCGGTTTCGACGGGCGGATGCGTGAACACTTTGCGCAACTGTCCGATGCCCCCCAGCTGCAGTGGACCCTGCAAGAGCTGAACCCGCTGCTGGACAGCGCCAACATGCAACAGCACAACTGGCTGGCCATGCGTGATGCCATCGTCACGGCGGTGGATGCTGGCCATGATGGGGTGCTGGTGCTGCACGGCACCGATAGCCTGGCCTATAGCGCGGCTGCCTTGTCGTTCCTGCTGCTGGGCTTGCCCGTGCCGGTACTGCTGACCGGTTCGATGCTGCCGGCCGGCGCTGCCGGCAGCGACGCCTGGCCCAACCTGTGTGGCGCGCTGCGCCTGTTCGAACAAGGGCTGGAAGACGGCGTGCAGTTGTACTTCCATGGGCAGCTGGTGCACGGTTGCCGGGCTACCAAGTTGCGCAGTGAAGCGTTCGATGCGTTCGTTGCCCTGCCGCGGCATCGCGACAGCCAGCGTGCGGCAGCCATCCCGGCCGAGCTGGATTACCGCCAGCCGCGCCAGCCGGTCAACCTGGCGGTCGTGCCTGTGTTCCCCGGGCTGCAGGCCAGCCATCTGCAGGCCTTGTTGGGCAGCGGCGTGCAGGGCTTGCTGCTGGAGTGCTATGGCAGTGGTACCGGGCCGTCGGATGACCTGGCGTTGCTCGAGGTACTGCGTGCAGCGCGCCAGCGCGGGGTGCTGCTGGCGGCAATCAGCCAATGCCCTGAAGGCTCGGTGGTATTCGATACCTATGCGGCAGGCAACCGACTGCGTAGCGCGGGCCTGGTCAGTGGCGGCGGCATGACCCGCGAGGCAGCGCTGGGCAAGATGGTTGCGCTGCTGGGTGCAGGGTTGGATGTGGAATCAGCAGAACGCTGGTTTGCCCTGGACCTGTGTGGGGAGCGGGCGTAGGCGCTGCCCGCAACTCGCCCGGGCAAGAAAAGAAGATGGCGGAAGGCAGCGGGAGTCGAACCTGCCCGGGAACGGCTGCCGTCCCCAACCGGGTTTGAAGCCCGGCCGCGCCACCGGGCGCGATTGCCTTCCTTGAACTCAGTGCCTGGCGTACTGCTGGGCCAGGGCGCTGTCAGCGCGAATGTGACGCTGCTCGGCCACCCTGCGGGTCAGGCCGATGCGGTCGAAGTATTCCAGAATCTGCACACTGCGCTTGCGACCGATGCCCAACATATCGCGAAATGCAGCAACCTGCACTACTGAAGTGCCAGCCGCCTGCCCCAGCAGCAGCTCTGCCATGCGCTGTAGCGTCGCTGCGGGGTAGAACAGGTCGCGCACCACCTGGTGCACCACGCCCAAACGCGCCAGCTTGCGCAACAACAAACGAACGTCGGCTTCAAGGCAGTTCTCTTCTGCCGCCAATGTCCTGACCCAGGGCGGATCGAACTGCTCCGCCAGCAACCTGGGCTGCAGGCGCGCCCACAGTGCCTCGTCGGCTTCACTCAACTGGACCTTGTGATCCGGCAAATGCAGCCAGGGCCCACTGGCGGCAATCGCCCCTTCCTCTAGCAGTTCCTCAAGCAGGCTGACAAACGCAGGCCGCTCCAACGGCAATGCTGTAAAGCGTCGCAGGCGGTCACGGTCGGGGCCCAGCTGATCGGGTTCTTGCTCGTGGAAGCGGGCAAGTTGCGCCAGCACCTGCCGTTTCAGCGCCTGCCACTGGGCGCTGGCGAACAGCAGCTGGCCCTGTCGCGTGGCCACCACCAACACGTTCGCCGGTAGCTGCCAGGTTTCGCGCAGGCGATTGAACTGCCGCTCCAGGCGCTGTGGGTCGATACCACCGGGGGCACTGGCCAGCAGTGCCGGCAGCGCCTGCTCCAGGCCCTGGGCATCCCGCAGCGCCTGCAGCTGGCGTAGACGCTCGTGGCTGCGGCGCTGGCGGCTGGGGGCAAACGGATCGAGTACCTTGCCGCCGCCCAAGGTGCGCTGAGCACGCTGGTCGCGCAGTACCAGGCGGTCGCCATGCACGGCCTGCAACGGCGCATTGAGCAGTAACTGGGCAAACATGCGCTGGCCGGCGGCCAGGGTTTCACCCTCCAGCAACGCGACACGGGCCGTCACGTCCTGGGTGCCGAGGTGCACATGCACGGCACTGAAGTGCTCGAACGCCCGCAGCTCGCCCGGCAGCAGGTTCAACTCGATGTCCACCCGAACACTGGGCGCGTGCAGCCACTGTGGCAGCAGCCAGTCGCCACGGTGAACTTGCTCCGCGCTAAGGCGTTCGGCTGCGATATTGAGCGCTACTCGCTGGCCGGCCTGCGCTACCTGCGCGGCCTGGTTTTGTGCATGCAGGCCCCGCACCCGCACCGCCTTGCCGGCCTTGCCCAGGACCAGGGTATCGCCGGCACTCACCCGGCCGGCCAGCGCCGTGCCAGTCACCACCACCCCCGCACCGGTAACGGCGAAGGCGCGGTCGATAGCCAGGCGAAAACCGCCTTGCGCACTGCGTTGCCGCACAGCGGTTTGCGCCTGCAGCAAGGCTTGGCGCAACGCGTCGATGCCCTCCCCGCCAAGGCTCGACACCGGGAACTGCCGCGCCCCGGCATAGGGCCCTGGCGCCAGCAGCTCACTGACCTGCGCCTGCACCTGGGCCAGGCGCGCCGGCTCGACGCGGTCGCACTTGCTGATCGCCACCAGTGCCTGGGGGATACCCAACAGCTCGATGATTGCCAGGTGCTCACGTGTCTGCGGCATGACGCCATCGTCTGCCGCCACCACCAGCAGCACCACGTCTATACCATGGGCCCCGGCCAGCATGTTGTGGATAAACCGCTCGTGGCCCGGCACATCGATGAAGCCCGTCAGTGGTGCACCTTCGGCCAGCGCCGCGTAGCGGTAACCCAGGTCGATGGTCATGCCCCGTTCACGCTCTTCCTGGCGCAGGTCACCGGCCTGGCCGGTCAGTGCCTTCAGCAGTGCGGTCTTGCCATGGTCGATGTGGCCGGCGGTACCAACGATCACTGCACCGGCCCCAACTGCAACGCCGGCAATTGCGCCAGCCATTGGGCTTCGTCGTCCAGCTGGCGCAGGTCCAGCCATAGCGCGTCGTCGTCGATGCGACCAAGCACCGGCACTGGCAGGCCCCGCAGGGCCCGTTCCAGCACGTGCAGGCTGCGCCCGCGCAACTTCTTCGACACCTGTGGGCGCAGGCACAGCGCTGCACTGGGCAGGCGCGCAACCGGCTGGCTGCCACTGCCTATCATGCCCAACGCAGGTTCTACGCTGACGACCCATTGCGCACCAAGGCGGGCCTGGAGGTCTGGCAGCAGGCGTTCGGCCTGGGCCTGGATATCGGCCTGGCCACGGGTCAACAAGCGCAAACTGGGCAGGCGCTCGGCCAACCGGTCCGGGTTCCGGTACAGCGCCAGCACCGCTTCGAGTGCGGCCAGGGTGATCTTGTCGACCCGCAGCGCACGCTTAAGCGGGTTTTTCTTGATCCTGGCGATCAATGCCTTGCGCCCGACGATGATCCCGGCCTGCGGGCCGCCCAGCAGCTTGTCGCCACTGAAGGTCACCAGATCGGCGCCATCAGCCAGGGCCTGGCGCACCGTGGGCTCGGCCGGCAGGCCCCAGCGGGTGAGATCGAGCAAACTACCGCTGCCGAGGTCTTCGAGCAGTGGCAGGTCATGCTGGTGGGCGATTCGCGCCAGCTCGGCGGTCGGCACCTGGGTGGTGAAACCTTGAATGCTGTAGTTGCTGCAGTGCACGCGCATCAGTAACCCTGTTCGCGGGCCAATGGCAGCCTCGTAGTCGCGGGCATGGGTGCGGTTGGTGGTGCCGATCTCGTGCAGCTTCACCCCGGCGCGGGCCATGATGTCCGGGATGCGGAAGGCGCCACCGATCTCGATCAGTTCGCCGCGCGAGATAATGCCCTCCTTGCGCGCACCCAGGCTGTTGAGCGCCAGCAGTACCGCCGCGGCATTGTTGTTGACCACGGTAACCGCCTCGGCGCCGGTCAGCTCGCGGATAAGGCCCTCGATCAGGTCGTCGCGGTCACCACGCTTGCCGCTGGCCAGGTCGAACTCCAGGTTGAGCGGGTAGCGGGCGGCGGTCTGCATCGCCTCGATGGCTTCTTCCGGCAGCAGGGCACGGCCGAGGTTGGTATGCAGCACGGTGCCGGTGAGGTTGAACACTCGGCGTACCTGGCTGCGTTGCTGGGCGGCCAGACGTTCGCCGGCGCGGCCCAGAAGGATCTCGAGAGACAGCTCGGCGGCACTGAGCTGGCCGCTGCGCGCGGGCTCCCGCAGGTCGTCCAGCAATTGGCGCAGGGCGCTCAACACCGCATCGCGGCCGTGGCGGTCGATCAGTGGGAGGCAGGCCGGATGGCGCAGGAGGGTGTCGATGGACGGCAAGCGTGGGGTGTCGCTGGCGAGGCTGTTGGACATGCGGTACTACCTAGGATTGATCCGTCGTCGGTACTGGCCTGTTCGCGGGTGAGCCCGCCCCCACAAAAGCCTGCGCAGGTGTCTGATCCTGTACCAGGTCTTTAAGGAAGGGGTTCACCCGCGAAGCAGGCGACTCGGTTTTTCAGTGTAGACACTCACCCACTAACCGGGCGCAAGCATCAGGTTGGGCGCCAGGCGATGAAAGCCTTCCTCGTCCAGGCGCATGTCCAGCGCAAGGCTGGCCAGGTCGTCGGCCAAGGGCTCGGCCGCTGCATCGTTTTCGAGGTAGTTCTGCTTGAGGTAGCTTTCACACCCCGGGCAGCACTCGGCCCGCAGGGGCGCCTTGCCGGGTAGATGGCGGTCATTCTCAAGGCTGGTATAGCGCAAGTCCTTGCTCGACTCGCAGTACACACACTTGACCCGCACCACATGCCATTCACAGGCACACAACGCGCACACCAGATAGCGCAGGCCGTTGTGCTTGCCACGGTTGCGTACCACCCCGGCCATCGCTGGCGAGCCGCAGGCCGGGCACTGGGCCAGGCTGCCAGCGGGTTTGAGTTCAGGCGCCGGCAATGCCAGCAGCCAACTGGACCAGGCCGCCTGCAACGCAGCCCCGAGCAATGGCACCAGTGCGGCCGGCACCGCGTCATACTGCCCTGCCAGCAACGCGAACCCCCAGCCTTTGCGCTGGTTGTCATCACTGCCACGCAGCACCTGCAAGGCCTCCGCCAACGGACCCTGGGGTTCGTCGCCAAAGTGACCTAGCAAGGCCTGCAGCCAGACCAGCCAAGCCCCGTCACGTACCAGGCTGTCTGCCGCCAGCGGCGGCAAACCATGGCTTATGCACAGGCGCTGGCGCGCCTCAGCCACCGGCAGGGCGCCAGGGGGGTTATCCACAAGCTGCTGCTGCACACGGCACAACCGCGCAACCAGCCTCAGGTAGTCGCCCAGGGCATTGCCCTGGGCCAGCGTGTCCAAACGCGCAGCCCGCACTTCAAACAGGTTGGCCGGCGGCAGGTGCAGAAACGGCGGCATCACCGCCGACGCTTCGATCTGCCCAGGTTCGAGTATCGTGCTCAAGCGCTCATCCTTCTTTTCGTCCGTGATGACTCGGCGGCTTGTCGCCAGTCACCTCGCGGTACCACAGTTCATGGTGCTTGCGTGCCCAGGCGCGGCTTACCCAGCCGTGCAGCATGGCGCCAATCGAGCCTTTGATCCAGATACCGGCGTAGATGTGCACGATAATGCTGAGGATCAGCACGAAGGCCGCCAGTGCATGCAGCAACGCCGACAGGCGAATTACCTCGATGCCGAACCAGTGGCTGAAATACGCTCGCCAGATCACCACACCACTGACCAGCAAGACCAGCATGCAAACCAGCAGGGTCCAGAACAGCAGCTTCTGCCCGGCGTTGTACTTGCCGATTGGCGGTACGCCCTCCTCCTGGTTACGCATTACCCGGTCAACCCGGCGCAGCCAGAGGCGATCATTCGCGGTGATGAAGTTGGCCCGCCAGAAGCGCACCACCAGGCCAACGAAAAACACGAACATCGCCACCCCCAGAAACGGGTGCAGGATGCGCGTCCACGGCCCACCGCCAAACAGGTTGCTGAGCCAGAACAGTGCCGGGTGAAACAGCGCCAACCCCGACAGCCCGGCGAGAAAGAACAGGATCGCCACCAGCCAGTGGTTGCTGCGCTCGTTGGCGTTGTAGCGCAAGATGGGTTTGTTGTCGTTCATGGCCGCTGCTCCCCTTGCCCACCGGGCTTGCTCGGATCATAGACATGCACTGCAGGGTCCACTGTCTGCACGCTCGGGTCGGCTGCGGCCGGGTGTTCGTCCTCCTCCACCCGCTGTGGCCCGACCCGCACATAGTGGAAGAACCCGGCCAGCACCGCCGCGCCCATCGCCAACAACGCCAAGGGCTTGGTAAAGCCCTTCCACAACCCTACCAGCGGGCTGATCACCGGCTGGTCCGGCAGGCCGGCATACAGCTTGGGGGTATCGGCATGGTGCAACACGTACATCACGTGGGTACCGCCGACGCCATCCGGGTCATACAACCCGGCGTTGTCGTAGCCACGCGATTTCAGGTCGACGATGCGTTCGGCGGCATGCACCTTCATCTCGTCCTTGGTGCCGAACACAATTGCCCCGGTCGGGCAGGTTTTCACGCAGGCCGGCTCCAGGCCCACGGTCACGCGGTCGGAACACAGGGTGCACTTGTACGCCTTGTGGTCTTTCTGCGAGATGCGCGGAATGTTGAACGGGCAGCCGGTGATGCAATAGCCACAGCCAATACAGTGGTCCTGGTTGAAGTCGACGATACCGTTGGCATGCTTGATGATCGCCCCTGGGCTTGGGCACGCCTTGAGGCAGCCTGGCTCGGCACAATGCATGCAGCCGTCCTTGCGGATCAGCCATTCCAGGTTGCCGTCGTCGCGCTCGTGCTCGGTAAAGCGCATCAGCGTCCAGGTTTCGGCAGTGAGGTCCTGGGGATTGTCATAGGTGCCGTGGTTGTGGCCGACCTCGTCACGCAGTTCGTTCCACTCCGAACACGCCACCTGGCAAGCCTTGCAGCCGATGCACTTGGTGGTGTCGATCAGCTTGGCGACTTCCTGCTGCTGGCGTACCGAGGGCGGCACGGTGGTGGTGGCCGAGCGGGCGATGATGTCTTGGCTGGCCATCAGAGTTTCTCCACTTTGACGAGGAACGACTTGGACTCTGGCGTCTGCGTGTTGCCGTCACCCAGGAATGGCACCAGGGTGTTGGTCAGGTAGCCATGCCGGGTTGCGCCGGTGAAGCCCCAGTGCAGCGGAATGCCGATCTGGTGCACGGTCTGGTTGTTGACCTGCAGCGGGCGAATCCGCTTGGTCACGACCGCCACCGCATCGATGTGGCCACGCTTGCTCGACACCCGCACCCGGTCGCCAGCCTTGATGCCTTTTTCATTGGCCAGCACCTCGCCGATCTCGACGAACTGCTCGGGCTGGGCGATGGCGTTGAGCCGGCAATGCTTGCTCCAGAAGTGGAAGTGCTCGGTCAGCCGGTAGGTGGTCGCCGCGTACGGGAATTCATCGTGCTTGCCGAGGGTGTCCCATACCGAGTCGAAGATGCGCCCGGCCGGGTTGCTGATCGCCTTCTTGTTCTGCGGGTGCAGCGGGTTGATGCCAATCGGCGTTTCGAACGGCTCGTAGTGCTCGGGGAACGGGCCTTCGGCCATCTTGTCGATGGCGAAGAACCGCGCCACGCCCTCAGGGTTCATGATGAACGGGTTCATCCCCGCCTCAGGTGGCGAGTCGACCTTGAAGTCGGGCACGTCGGTCCCGGTCCAGGTCTTGCCGTTCCACCACACCAGGCGTTTCTTTTCCGGATCCCAAGGCTGGCCTTGCGGGTCGCTGGAGGCACGGTTGTAGAGGATGCGGCGGTTGGCCGGCCAAGCCCAGGCCCAATTCTGCACCTGGTGCATGCCGTACGGGTCGCTGTTATCGCGGCGAGCCATCTGGTTGCCCTGCTCGGTCCAGCAGCCGGCAAAGATCCAACAACCCGATGCCGTGCTGCCATCGTCCTTGAGTTGACCGAAGCCCGACAATTGCTGGCCAGCCTTGAGGGCTGCACCGGCAGCATCGGTAAGGTCGGTGACCGCCCAGCCGTTCATTTCCTTGGCCAATTCCTCGGGGGATGGCTCATCAGCAATCTTGTACGGCCAGCTGATGTTCATGATCGCATCAGGGTAGGTCCCGCCCTCGGTCTGGTAACGCTGACGCAGGCGCAGGAACAGCTCGCTCATGATCTGCACGTCGGTGCGGGTTTCGCCCGGCCCGTCGGCACCTTTCCAGTGCCACTGCAGCCAGCGGCTGCTGTTGACCAGCGAGCCATCTTCCTCAGCGAAGCAGGTGGTGGGCAGGCGGATCACTTCGGTCTGGATATTGGCCGTGTCCACGTCGTTGAACGGCCCCATGTTGCGCCAGAACTCCGAGGTTTCGGTGGCGAGCGGGTCCATGACCACCAGCCACTTGAGCTTGGCCAAAGCCGCAGTGACGCGGTTCTTGTCCGGCAGCGCGGCGATCGGGTTGAAGCCTTGGCACATGTAGCCGTTGACCTTGCCCTGGCCCATCATCTCGAACATGCGCAGCACATCGTAAGCCGGCACATCGAGCTTGGGCAGCCAGTCATAGCCCCAGTTGTTTTCAGCCGTGGCGTTGGCACCGTACCAGGCCTTCATCAGGCTGACATGGAACTTGCCGTAGTTCTGCCAGTAAGACAGCTGCCCCGGGCGCAGCGGTTTGGAGGCGCGCTTGTCGATATAGGCTGCGTAATCCTGTTCGGCATCGCCGGCCAGCGTCAGGTAGCCCGGCAGCGAATTGGACAGCAGGCCAAGGTCGGTGAGGCCCTGGATGTTGGAGTGGCCGCGCAACGCGTTGACCCCACCACCGGGCATGCCCACGTTACCCAGCAGCAACTGCACCATGGCGGCACTGCGGATGATTTGCGCACCGATCGAGTGTTGCGTCCAACCCAGGGCGTAGAGAATCGTCATGGTCTTGCCCGGTACCGAGCAGCTGGCGATCTCTTCCCAGACTTTCATCATGGCGTCCTGCGGCATGCCACAGGTCATGCTCGCCAACTCCGGGGTATAGCGGCTGTAGTGCTGCTTCATCAGCTGGAACACGCAGCGCGGGTGCTGCAGTGTCGGGTCGACCTTGGCGTAGCCATCCTCACCCAGTTCATAACCCCAGCCGGACTTGTCGGCGTACACGCGCTTGGCCTCGTCGTAGCCGCTGAACAGCCCGTCTTCGAAGCCATAGTTCTCTTTGACGATGAACGACACGTCGGTGTAATTGCGCACGTATTCGTGCTGGATCTTGTCGTTGCTCAGCAGGTAGTTGATCAGCCCACCCATGAAGGCGATGTCGGTACCGGTACGGATTGGCGCGTAGTAGTCGGCCACCGAAGCCGTTCGGGTAAATCGCGGGTCGACCACGATAAGCCGCGCCTTGTTGTGCGCTTTGGCCTCGGTCACCCATTTGAAGCCGCACGGATGCGCTTCTGCTGCGTTGCCACCCATCACCAGGACCAGATTCGCGTTGGCGATATCTGACCAGTGGTTGGTCATGGCGCCACGGCCGTACGTCGGGGCAAGACTTGCCACCGTCGGGCCATGTCAGACACGTGCTTGGTTATCGAACCCCAGCATGCCTGTTGCGCGGATGACCTTGTGGGTCAGGTAGCCCGCCTCGCTGGAGGCGGCGGAGGCAGCGAGAAAACCGGTGGTGAGCCAGCGGTTGACGGTTTGCCCCTGGGCGTTCTTCTCGATGAAGTTGGCGTCACGGTCCTGCTTCATCAGGTCGGCAACGCGGTCCAGGGCCTCGTCCCAGCTGACCCGCACCCATTCCTGGCTGCCAGGCTTGCGCACCTCTGGGTACTGCAGGCGGCTCGGGCTGTGGATAAAGTCCAGCAGGCCGGCACCTTTCGGACAGAGGGTGCCACGGTTGACCGGGTGGTCGGCGTCACCTTCGATATGAATGATGTTCTGTTTGACGTTCTTGCCCGCATCGCCCTGGCTGTACAGGATCAGGCCGCAGCCGACCGAACAGTACGGGCAGGTATTTCGGGTCTCTTTGGTGTGCGCCAGCTTGAAGTGGCGCACCTGCTCGGCAAAGGCTGGCGTGGGGGCCATGCCCAACGCCGCCAGGCTCGAGCCTCCAAGGCCGATAGCGGCGACCTTGAAGAATTGCCGACGGTTCAGGTCCATCGTGCACTCCTGATCAGGTTTGGACGCACGAAACATTGCCGGCGCCTCTTGGTAGTCACGGTGGCGGGCCAAATTCTGCTCGCCAATGGATAAGACTAGTCAAGAATCGAGAAGGTGCGATGACATGTGTCAGGTAGAGAGCACTATGCCGGGTTACGGGGCTCATCACTTTCGGAAATGGACTACATAACTCCGCTCAGTCGTCATCAGCATCATCGACAACCACGGTAAGCCCAAGTATTTGCACCGTATGGACGGCGCAGACAAAGCCAGTATCAAGCTGGCGCAACTCAAGGCTGAGACTTCTGCCCGATTCCCCTTGGCCTCCCCCACCTCTAGCGAACACAGCCATGCACACCCGGCTAAACCCTATGCATCGTTGCCGGGGCTCACCTTGCTGGAGGGAGGCCTGCCAATCATGGATAAGAACGGCCTGCACATCGGCGGCATCGGCATCAGCGGCGCAACGCCGGAGCTGGATGCGCAGTTCACCCGGGTGGCGCTTGAAGAACTGGGTGGTGAAAGCACCCTCTGAGGTGACTGCGCTGGCCTGCCGCATTCATAAAAAAACCCAGGGCCAAGGCCCTGGGTTTCTGGTTTCGCTAGCCGCCTGATGTTCTGATCAGAACGGTTGTACATACAAAAAACTGTCAACAATGACAAAAAATCATTTTAGGTCAGGATGTTAGGAATCGTGATCGTGATCGCATTCAGAAATCCGTTAACTTCACATGATTTTAGGCAAGGGTTGTTTACATTTCCCTGGTGCAGCAGGTTGCTCCTTAGCCCCACCCTGGGGACTGGCTGTCCACCAGGTAAGCTCGTAGCGACTTGGAGATATAATTCAGCATTCCGGGTCAAATTCATTGACGTAGCTAACCTTAGCGTGCAAACGACCAAGCAGATTTACCAGCACATCCACCTCATCCGCCGAGAGGTCACTTAGCAACCTTCTCTCACGCTCAAGCGCGACGACTAGAACGCGATTGTGGAGTTCCTGGCCACTTTCCGTAAGACTCACGGTGTATCGCCGTGCATCTTCAGTGTCGACCTCAGAGCAGACGTAACCTGCTTTTTCTAGCGACTGTAACGACCGGCTAACCGCGCTCTTATCCAGCCCGATAACTTGGCTGATGCGATTAGCTGTGATGTGATTTTCAACCGCAAGCATGGAAAGCATGCGCCACTCCACCACGCCAATCCCAAAATGCTTGCGATAACAGTGGGATGCACCCGTCGCCAGCTTATTGGCCAGGAAAGTCAGCAGGCCAGGGACGTAACGCGACAAATTGAGATGCGTCGATTCAGGCATAACTGCGCAATCCTTGAGAACGTTTTCATTCATGGCGATTAGTTGACACCGCAACCAAATGCGGTAAGGATAACCTCAATCTTGGCCTTCGGCAGCATGCCATGGCGAAAGAAACCTCACAAAAAAAATTACCAGGGGTAAGTCATGATTGACGTCACATTTGCCGCCCTTTCCGATTCCTATAGTCAGCCTACGCTTCGCATCATTTGAAGCTCTCGGCAGCCTAGATTCCCCTTCCTCTTGAAAAAGCCGCTTCGATGCGGACGGCCAAGCTGCGCCTTCATCTCGGCCTAGTCGGCGGAATATCAAGGGACAGGGAGCGTTTAAGCCGCGCAATTCTGCGCGCATGTAGAGGAGGTTGTATGTCCGGAAACAGAGGTGTTGTGTACTTGGGAGCAGGAAAGGTCGAGGTTCAAAAAATCGACTATCCCAAAATGCAGGACCCACGCGGCAAGAAGATCGAGCACGGCGTGATTCTCAAGGTGGTCTCCACCAACATCTGTGGCTCTGACCAGCACATGGTCAGGGGCCGCACCACTGCCCAGGTCGGCCTGGTCCTGGGCCACGAAATTACCGGTGAGATCGTCGAGAAAGGGAGCGACGTCGAGCGCATGCAGATCGGCGACCTGGTGTCGGTACCGTTCAACGTCGCCTGCGGCCGCTGCCGCTCCTGCAAAGAGATGCATACAGGTGTGTGCCTTACCGTCAACCCGGCTCGCGCTGGTGGTGCCTACGGCTACGTCGACATGGGCGACTGGACCGGTGGCCAGGCCGAGTACGTGCTGGTGCCATACGCCGACTTCAACCTGCTGAAACTGCCCGAACGCGACAAGGCCATGGAAAAGATCCGTGACCTGACCTGCCTGTCCGACATTCTGCCTACCGGCTACCACGGCGCTGTGACTGCTGGCGTAGGCCCAGGCAGCACCGTCTACGTCGCGGGCGCCGGCCCGGTCGGCCTTGCTGCCGCTGCCTCGGCCCGCCTGCTGGGGGCTGCCTGCGTGATCGTCGGCGACCTTAACCCGGCCCGCTTGGCCCATGCCAAAGCCCAGGGCTTCGAGGTGGTCGACCTGTCCAAGGACACCCCGCTGCACGAGCAGATCGTCGATATTCTTGGGGAGCCGGAAGTGGACTGCGCGGTCGACGCCGTTGGCTTTGAGGCTCGTGGACATGGCCACGAAGGTGCCAAGCACGAAGCGCCGGCTACTGTGCTGAACTCGCTGATGCAGGTGACTCGCGTTGCCGGCAACATCGGTATCCCAGGGTTGTACGTGACTGAAGACCCAGGCGCGGTCGATGCTGCCGCCAAGATCGGTGCACTGAGCATCCGCTTCGGTTTGGGCTGGGCGAAGTCGCACAGCTTCCACACTGGCCAGACTCCAACCATGAAGTACAACCGCCAGTTGATGCAGGCCATCATGTGGGATCGCATCAACATCGCCGACGTGGTCGGTGTTCAGGTAATTAGCCTGGACCAGGCGCCTGAAGGCTACGGCGAGTTCGATGCAGGAGTACCCAAGAAGTTTGTAATCGATCCGCACAAGACGTTTAGCGCCTGAACATCTACCGAGACGGGGCAATCGCCCTGTCTCACCTCTTGCGTTGCTACCAATAAAGAAAACAAGAAGGTAAATCGCCATGCTCTTAGTACAAAACCGGGAAAATCCCGCGCCTTCGGCTGCCCAAAGATCAGCCTTCCTCGTGACTCAGCCTAACGGGGGAATCTCTCATGGATAATTCCATCGGGAAGTTGATGGATGAGAAACCCATGGTCAGTTTTCAGTGGGGCGTGATCTCGCTCTGCTTTCTCATCAACATGTTGGACGGGTTCGACGTTCTGGTAATGGCGTTCACTGCAGCGTCCGTTTCGGCAGATTGGGGGCTAACGGGGACCCAGCTGGGTTACCTCTTGAGCGCCGGCCTGGTCGGTATGGCGGTCGGTTCCCTTTTCATTGCGCCGTGGGCAGACCGGTATGGTCGACGCCCGCTGATCCTCGTTTGTGTGGCGATTGCCGGTTTCGGAATGTTGCTGTCTTCGTGGGCAACTTCACCTGAAATGCTGGGTGCACTTCGGTTGGTTACTGGCCTGGGAATTGGGGGGATCCTCGCCAGCAGCTATGTGATCGCAGGCGAGTACGCGAACAAGAAATGGCGCAGCATGGCTATCAGCTTGCAGACCACTGCTTACGCTTTGGGGGCAACCGTCGGTGGCATATTCGCGGCGCAAATCATCCCAGAGACAGGATGGCGATCAGTATTCTTCTACGGCGGAATTGCAACTCTCGTGACCCTGCCCGTGCTTGCTTTGTGGCTGCCGGAGTCGTTGGCATTTCTGATTTCGAGGCAGCCTAGAAAGGCGCTTGATCATATCAACACCTTGCTTGATCGAATTCATATTTCCCCGCTTCACGAACTCCCAGCTTTCCAGCGGTCCCACAATCCATCGATGAAACGCTCTTTCATTGAGCTCTTCTCCCCAAGCCTACTGCGCTCCACCTTGCTAGTGTGGGCAGCCTTCTTCTTAGTGATGTTCGGGTTTTACTTTGTGATGAGCTGGACCCCCCGCTTGCTGGTAGCTGCTGGATTGTCCAATCAACAAGGAATAACAGGTGGCGTTCTGCTGAACGTCGGCGGGATCATTGGAACCTCGCTGGTCGGCCTGCTCGCTGCCCGCATTCGGTTGTCACGGGTGTTGATGGGCTATCTGATAATCAACGCGCTACTGATGGCTGTGTTCGTAAGGTCAACGGCAAACCTACATGTTGCCTTTGCTGTAGTGGTTGCGATTGGCGTGTTCGTCAACGGCTGCGTCGCGGGTCTCTACTCACTGACTCCCTCTATCTACGATCCCTCTCAGAGAGTGACAGGGTTGGGGTGGGGGATAGGGATCGGACGTAGTGGCGCAATCCTGTCTCCACTGGTGGCCGGGCGGTTAATAGATGCACAGTGGCAACCCTCCGAACTGTACATGTTCTTCGCCTTGTCATTCGTCCTGGCTGCCATCGTCATTGGATTAATGAAAACCCAGCGGCGCTCCCAAGCTGCTCTTTCAAGTACCTAATCAACGCCAACAAAAACTACAAAAAAGGGCTCGAACATGTCCGACCAAATCAAATGCCCATGGCTCTTTAGCTTGGGCATCGCGGGAGCTATTGCCTCGAATCCGGCAATGGCCGATTTAACTGACGGAGCAAGTGTGACAGTGACTGCTCGGAATTTTTACCTTGACCGTGATTACAAGGGTGAATCTCCTCAATCAGCTGCTCGCGAGTGGGCCCAAGGCTTCATCCTTCGAGCAAACTCAGGTTTCACGGAGGGTCCAGTCGGATTTGGCCTGGATCTGACTGGCATGATCGGCGTAAAGCTTGACTCATCGCCGGACAGAACAGGCACGCAGTTGCTCGCCTACGACCCACAAGATCGCGAAGCGCGAGACGAATATTCAGAGATGGGCGTGGCTTTGAAGGCGAAAGTCTCGGAGACAAAACTGGCTGTGGGCACGCATTTTCCGAGCCTTCCGGTCATCACCGCGAGCCCAGCTCGACTTCTCCCACAGTCGTTCTTGGGGGCATACCTTACTTCCCAGGACATCAGTCAACTGAGTCTGCACGCTGGCCGTATGACTCGAATCAACCTGCGCGACTCGACAGACAATCAACCCATCGCAATTGCATCACCCAACGGTCGATTCCGCCCAGGAGCTAGCTCTGAGCGATTCGATTTCATCGGTGGGGACTACAAATGGTCGGATGCTCTGACCCTGCGCTACTACCATGCTCGACTTGAGGACATTTACGAGCAGGATTTTGCCGGCGCAATTCATTACCTGCCGCTAGGTCCAGGCAAGCTGAAAAGCGATTTCCGGGTATTCGATAGCCGTGACAATGGCAGGGCTGAAGCGGGCAATGTCGATAACCTCAACGCAGGCCTCATGCTTACCTACCAAGTGGGAGGGCACTCGCTAGGCATGGGCTATATGTACCAAACCGGGGACACCGCCATGGCGTACATAGCGGGTGGCGAACCTGCTGTTCTCAGCGATGGTGCGATGAGCTCAGATTTCGTCAACCCGAAAGAGCGCACGGCGGTTGCTCGCTATGACTTCAACTTTGTGGCGTTGGGCATTCCTGGACTGACTGCCATGGCGCGCTACATGCGCGGTACGAATATAGATCTCCCAAAGCTCGGGGGCAGCAATCTCACGGAATCCAGCAAGGACCTTGAGCTTGCATACGTTGTGCAGTCGGGCCCAGCAGCGGGCTTGGCGATTCGATTACGGCATGCTTTCTACCGAAACGATCACGAACCAACCGCCACGTTCCGCAGTGACAACGAGACCCGAATCAACCTCGACTACACCCTGAAGGTCTGGTGAACGGAACCAACAGCAAAGCTTCATGAGCCTAACATACTGATTTTGATGGAAAATTATGTTCTTACGATGAGGCCGCTCAGAGGTTACAGCTATATGACTGCCTCAGCTGAGAAGAAAATGATCACTGGAATTGGTTGACACCGCAACCAATTCAAGTGATTCTAAGCTCAGCCGAAGTGCAAAGTGATGGTCGCCTCGATGCAGACCACCTCCATACAAAAATAACCGAGTAAGGTGCCACCATGACCCGCCTTAATTATGCCTGCCTGTCCCCTCCTAGCATGATCTCTCCAAACTCTCGACGCGACTGAGTTCCTATCCACTCATAGTTGCATGCGCGTAAAAAATTTGTAGGCCACTTTTTGAGTGGAGGGAGAAGTCATGTTGAAAGTTCAGGTTTTCCGAAAGAAAGTTGAAGCGACCGATATTCTCAGCTTTGAATTACGGGCGGTCGGCACTGAAGAGCTTCCTGCGTTTAGCGCAGGTGCTCATATCGATGTCCATATGCCAAATGGCATTGTTCGCCAATACTCACTGTGCAACTCCCCAGCTGAGCGTCACCGCTACGTCATCGGTGTTTTGAAAGATCCAGCTTCACGCGGCGGGTCGATTTCGATGCATAGCGAAATCGATGTAGGTGGGCTTATTTCAATTAGTGAACCGCGAAATCTTTTCCCGCTTGATGATGGCGGCGACAAGCATTTGCTATTTGCTGGTGGTATTGGCATCACGCCGATCCTGGCAATGGCACATGCGCTGCATGAGCGGGGAGCTAATTTCGAGCTTCACTACTGCTACAGGACCTCCGATCGGGCGGCGTTCGTCGATTATCTCAAAGCCTCTGACTTCAAGGATCGTGTCTATCTGCACGACGACAGTGGTGCCGAGGAACAGCGGATCAGCGCCCATGATTTGCTTGGGCTTCCGCAACCCGGCTCGCACCTCTATGTGTGCGGTCCCGGTGGTTTTATGAATTACATCTTGGAAACCGCTGCGGAACACCGCTGGCCGGAGTCTCAGGTTCACAGGGAGTTCTTCGCCGCCGCCCCAGTGAGCCACGAGGGCGACCAACCATTCGAAGTTGAACTTGCGAAATCAGGGCAAGTGATCCAAATCCCTGCTGACCGCACCGTGTTCGAGGTGCTTGACGACTGTGGCATCGAAATCCCCAGTTCTTGTGAACAAGGTGTCTGTGGCTCTTGTATCACACGAGTTCTGAAGGGTACCCCCGATCATCGTGATCAGTTCATGACCGCAGCTGAGCATGCCGCTAACGACCAATTTACACCTTGCTGCTCCCGCTCGAAATCGCCACGCCTGGTTCTCGATTTGTGAGTTCCGATAATAAAAACCTGATCGATGGAGGATGCCATGAGCACTTCTGCTGCTGAACAACTCGCCTATGAGGTTGCGCCAACGCCTAAAGCCACAGCCTTTCCACTAAACCAGTGGTATGTCGCTGCGCTGAGCTGGGAGCTCAAGGACAAACCTGTAGGGCGTACATTGCTCAACAAGCCTGTTGTCCTGTTCCGCATGGGCGATGGCCAAGTCGCTGCCTTGGAAGACCGCTGCTGTCATCGAGCGCTGCCTCTGTCTAACGGGACGTTGGAAGAAGCCGGGGTTCGCTGTGGGTATCACGGTTTGCTGTTCAACCAAGCCGGCAAATGCGTTGAGATCCCTGGCCAGGACAAGATCCCAAGTAAGGCAAAAGTACCCGCTTACCATGTGCGTGAGCGTGATCAGATCGTGTGGATCTGGTTTGGAGCTGACGCAGCATCCGAGCCTGATTGCGAGCCACCAGCATACGAGGTCCACAGTAGCGGAAAGTATGTTTTTGATGGTTCCGTCTACCACTACGACGCGCCGTATCAGCTCATTCACGACAACCTGATGGACCTGAGCCATCTGGGTTATGTGCACTTGAAAACTATTGGCGGGAATGCGCGGATTCACATGAACGCCGAGATGAAGGTTGAAAGTGAAGGTGACATGGTCCGGGTTGTACGCTACATGCCTGACTCAGTCCCACCGCCCACTTACACTGCCGCTTTCCCTTTCAAGGGCAATGTCGATCGTTGGCAGGAAATTGAATTTCATGTATCGCATCTCCGAATCTGGACCGGCGCGGTCGATGTCGGAACTGACTCGATGGATGATCCGGAGCGTGGCGGGTTCCATATGCGTGGCTTCCACGGAGTAACGCCAGAGACGGATACCACAAGCCATTATTTCTGGACGATGGCAACTAACCCAGTGAGTGATCCTGAGCTCATCAAGGCCAAAGTGATTGAACAAACAGTCCTGACCTTCGATGAAGACAAAGAAGTCATTGAAGCGCAGTACCAGAACATGCGTCGCTTCGGTGAAAAACCCATGATCGATATTCATGTTGATGTTGGAGCGAACCGCGCTCGACGAATCATCGACCAGCTCAAGCTCCAATAGCTTTATTGATGTATTCCCCGGTCATGCCCTAAGCATTGCCGTGGAGCCGACGTCCTTGCGTGCTAAATAAAAATAAGAGGTACACATGAGTAATCTGTCCCGTTACAGCCTGTCGTTTAAGAGAACGGCCGCGACACTCTGCGCTTCGGTGTTAACTGCCTACGGTTCAATGGCACACGCTGCAGATGAATCTAACTGGTGGCTGCGAATCGGCCCTGGCTACATTCAGTTCGACGAGGACGTCACATTGAAGGCATTCGGCAACACCATTCCAGGTGCCGGTGCCGACATGAAGAATAACGCTGCACTCATCGGTGAGTTGGGCTACCGCTTCGCGCCGAACTGGTCTGTCGCGTTGACGTTGGGCAACCCTCCGAAGACTAAGCTGACTGGTAAGGGCACAGCTGACGGACTAGGGACGTTGGGTAAAGCGAAATACGGGCCCGCCGGTATTTCGTTGCAGTACCAGTTCAACGAGAAAGGCGCCTTCCGCCCGTATCTGGGCGCTGGCCTGAGCTACCTGAAAATATTCAGCTCTGAGGACGGTGCTGTCCAGGATCTGGAAATCGACGATACCTGGGGTCCGTACTTCCAAGCCGGTGCCGAATACTGGTTTGGCGAGGGCTACGGCGTCTTCCTGGACGTGAAGAAGCTGTATTTGGAGACCGATGCGAAGGGCAACCTCGGTGGCGCGCCCGCAAAGGCTGAAGTCACTCTCGACCCGCTGGTCTTCCAGACGGGCTTGGTCTTCAAATTCTAAGTCACCTGCTATAGACGCGGAGCTTTTTCCGCGTCATGGAGGACATCATGCAAGGCACCAACGCAGCGGTTAGCGACAACCGCGGATACAAATGGATAGCCAGGGAAATAGAGCGGCTGGACCCTGAAAAGGACTTTGCCGAAATCTGGCGGCTGTCCACAACGTACTATGTGAACGACTTTGTGATGAACCTGGTTTACACGCTGGGCATCCCTGCTTTTACCCAACCGCCGGCGGGCAGCGTCGTGATGGGAGTAACGACAGAAAAAGCCATCAAAAAACCGCAGAAGCGTACCGACGACACCTTGCAGCATTTTTGGACCTGGTTCGAATACGGGCCGGATGATCCGAGGATGCAAGCTTCATTGGCGCATGTGAATCGCGGGCATGCAGCACTTGCCAAGCGTTCCCCTGGTACATTCCCGGCTCGCGATGTGATCTATACCACAGCCTGGATCGGGGCCAACCTGCACCGCTTGCGCCTGAGCGTCGGTCTTCCGGGTTTTACCAAAAATCAGCAAATCGCTTCGCAGCGCTACTGGGCCGCTATCTGCCGGCAATTCTGGAGTGAAGACGGTTTAGTCACTGAGTATCCGGAAAGCTTCGAGGCCATGCTGCAGTACATCGAGGATTACGAAGCCCAGCCATGGGAACAGGTTGAATCCGGGCGAGTGCTGACCGAGGCCATCATCAAGCAATTCGTGGATGCCTACTTCCCAGGCCCATTAGGGTGGATTGGCCGTCAACTCTATCTCTCGTTCCAGCTTCCCACCATCAACGGCTTGATGCAGTCCGGGAAACCTAACCCGATCATGAAGTGGGTGATGCGAAAGGGCCTGTGGTTCGGCTTAACGCTTCAGGAGCGTGTCTTCCCCGACCCGAAATTATCAACTCCAGAAAAGGCGCGCAGGAAACCGGTACGCCCAGGCCAACACATTGATCCGCCTACAGCCGAGGTGAAATGTCCTTTCCCTGGAGCGACTAGCCAACCCTCCATACCGTCCGCCGATTCATCTGGTTGCCCTTTCCACGCTGGCAAAGCGAACGGGGAAGCCAACAATTCCGACTTGAGGACTAACTGATGAGCAAGCCAGAGCATTACAGCCAGTTGCACCTTCAACCGATCGGTGGTGTCAGCCGCGCCGGTAGTTCGGATCGTGCGCTGACCGTACTGAACCCGTTCACCGAGTCCCCCCTCATTGAGATCCCGATGGCCACCAAGGCTGATCTGGATGAGGCCTACCTGGTTGCTGAAATAGCTCAGCTGGCCTGGGCATCGTTGGGGCCTTCTGCACGCTCCGCCGTTCTGCTGCGCGCAGCACAAATTCTCGACGAGCGCCACGACGAGGTGGTCAGCTGGCTGGTGAAAGAATCAGGCAGTACCGTGGTCAAGGCGGAGTTTGAATGGATGGCGGCGAAAGCCATCACCCTTGAGGCTGCATCATTCCCCAACCGCGTTCACGGGCGCATTGTAGAGACGGACATACCTGACAAGGAAAGCCGTATCTACCGCAGACCGCTTGGAGTGGTGGGCGTCATCAGCCCTTGGAACTTCCCTCTGCATTTGACCCAACGCTCTGTAGCGCCCGCATTGGCACTCGGCAACGCTGTGGTTATTAAACCAGCAAGCGACACTCCCGTAACAGGCGGTCTGCTACTGGCCCGCATCTTTGAAGAAGCTGGACTTCCACCTGGCGTTCTGAGTGTCGTGGTCGGCGCTGGAGCTGAAATCGGTGATCCGTTTGTCCAGCACAAAGTCCCGGGTTTGATCTCCTTCACAGGGTCTACACCGGTAGGCCAGAACATCGCTAAACAGGTGGGCAGTGGAAAATACCTCAAGCACGTCGCCCTTGAGCTTGGTGGTAACAACCCCTTCGTTGTGTTGGCTGATGCCGATCTTGAACAAGCCTCACATGCAGCTGTTGTAGGCAAGTTCCTTCACCAGGGTCAAATCTGCATGGCGGTAAACCGCTTCATCGTCGAGGACGCTGTGTACGACCGCTTCGTCGAGCTGTTCATTCAGCGTGTGCGTGGTTTGGCACTGGGTGATCCTGCTGATCCGAAGACCGCTGTAGGACCGGTGATCAACCGCAAACAGTTTGGAGGCCTGCAAAAGAAAGTGGAGCAGGCAAAAGCCGAGGGTGCGCACCTGGCTTATGCCGGTGAATCTTCTGGTTTGGTATTCGCTCCGCACGTGTTCACTGAAGTGCAGCCCTCGATGGAATTGGCATACGACGAAATCTTCGGGCCGATTGCAGGGATCATGCGTGCCCGCGACGCTGAACATGCCCTCGCTCTCGCCAACGACACCTGCTACGGACTATCGGCCGCCGTGTTCTGCCAAGACCTGGAGCGTGGCGCGCAATTCGCTCGCCGTATTCACTCTGGAATGGCTCATGTGAACGATATCCCAGTCGCCGACGCTCCAAATATTCCGTTCGGCGGGGAAAAGAATTCAGGGCTCGGCCGCTTCAACGGTGACTGGGCGATTGAAGAATTTACCACCACCCAGTGGGTATCGATTCAGGTGAAGCCACGCCCTTACCCGTTCTGACAGCGCAGGCTGCGTCTTAACCAAAAAGAGATTTTCAACATGATTTACGTCAATCCTGGACAACCTGGCTCCGTCGTTTCGTTCAAAGAGCGCTACGGCAACTACATCAACGGCGAATTTGTCCCACCTCTCGCAGGCCAATACTTCACCAATTCGTCTCCAGTTAACGGTGCAGTGATTGCCGAGTTTCCGCGATCGGGGGCTGACGATGTAGAAAAAGCGCTGGATGCAGCGCACGCGGCAGCCGATGTCTGGGGGAAAACTTCAGTTCAGGATCGTGCGCGAATCCTGTTGAAAATCGCGGATCGGATCGAGGCCAATCTTGAGATTCTCGCAGTGAGTGAAACGTGGGACAACGGTAAGGCGGTACGTGAAACCCTTAATGCTGATGTCCCACTGGCTGCAGATCACTTCCGATACTTTGCAGGCTGCATCCGTGCCCAGGAGGGCGGAGCAGCTGAGATCAATGAACACACTGCGGCCTACCATTTTCATGAACCGCTGGGTGTGGTTGCCCAAATCATTCCCTGGAATTTCCCGCTGCTGATGGCTGCGTGGAAACTCGCTCCGGCATTGGCTGCAGGCAACACCATCGTCCTCAAGCCTGCGGAGCAGACCCCTCTTTCGATCACCGTGTTTATCGAGCTAATTGGTGATCTGTTGCCGCCGGGCGTCCTTAACATTGTTCAAGGCTTTGGCCGCGAAGCTGGTGAAGCACTGGCTACGAGCACGCGAATAGCCAAAATCGCGTTCACCGGTTCAACGCCGGTCGGCTCTCACATCATGAAATGCGCTGCGGCGAGCATCATCCCGAGCACTGTTGAGCTGGGTGGGAAAAGCCCGAACATTTTCTTTGAAGACATCATGGCGGCAGAGCCAGAGTTCATCGAAAAAGCTGCTGAAGGGCTGGTCCTGGCTTTCTTCAACCAAGGGGAGGTATGCACCTGTCCTTCACGAGCTCTCGTTCAGGAATCGATTTTCGAGCCCTTCATGGACGCAGTACAGAGGAAGATGAAGGCCATCAAGCGTGGCAACCCTCTGGACACTGAAACCATGGTAGGTGCTCAGGCGTCGCAACAGCAGTTTGAAAAAATCCTGAGCTACCTGGACATTGCTCAAGAGGAAGGGGCCGAACTACTCGCAGGTGGCGCCTCCGAAGCCTTGGATGGTGATCTCTCCAGCGGGTACTACATACAGCCTACGCTGCTCAAGGGTCACAATAAAATGCGAGTCTTCCAGGAGGAGATCTTCGGACCTGTAGTTGGGGTGACCACCTTCAAAGATGAAGCTGAAGCGTTGGCCATCGCGAATGACACCGAATTTGGCCTCGGCGCCGGCCTGTGGACGCGCGACATCAACCGTGCGTACAGAATGGGTCGTGCTATCAAGGCTGGCCGAGTATGGACCAATTGCTACCACCTCTATCCCGCACACGCGGCATTCGGCGGCTACAAAAAGTCTGGTGTAGGTCGTGAAACCCACAAAATGATGCTCGACCATTATCAGCAGACCAAAAACTTGCTGATCAGCTACGACATCAACCCTTTGGGCTTCTTCTAAACACAACAGGGGTAGCGGTCAGCTCAATACCTGAGCCCGCCACCTCCCGTTCATACGTTCTAAATCTTAGTTACCAGTCGCGTAGCAAGCACCCGGCTGCGCGTGTGAAATGCCTGAGAGTAAATTGAGGTCATTATGAAAACTACTGTCGCGATCATCGGCGCGGGCCCCTCGGGGCTTTTGCTGGGTCAACTACTTCATAAAGCTGGCATCGACAACGTCATTATCGAAAGACAAAGCCCTGACTATGTATTGGGCCGAATTCGTGCCGGGGTTCTTGAGCAAGGAATGGTGGACCTTCTCCGCGAAGCTGGCGTGGCAGAGCGAATGGAGCGTGAGGGCCTTGTTCATGACGGCTTCGAGTTGGCATTCAACAACAAGCGCGTCCATGTCGACCTGAAAGCGTTAACCGGCGGTAAGACCGTCACGATCTACGGCCAAACAGAAGTAACAAGAGACCTCATGGCGGCTCGGCTCAAGAGCGGTGCCACCACGCTTTACTCCGTGCCGGACGTTGAGCTTCACGAACTGAAATCCGACTCACCCTATGTGACGTTTACCTATAACGGTGAGAACGTACGCCTTGACTGCGCGTACGTGGCTGGATGTGACGGTTATCACGGCATCTCCCGTAAATCCATTCCAGAGGGTGTGCTCAAAGAATTCGAACGTGTCTATCCGTTCGGTTGGCTAGGCGTGTTGGCAGATACGCCTCCAGTGAACGATGAGCTGATTTACGCCAAGCATGAACGTGGATTTGCCTTGTGCAGCATGCGATCACCCACTCGCACACGCTACTACGTTCAAGTTGGTTCGGAAGAGAAAGTCGAAAACTGGTCCGATGAGCGCTTCTGGGATGAGCTAAAGAGCCGGCTTCCCAGCGAAACGGCTGCCAAACTGATCACAGGTCCCTCCATCGAAAAGAGCATCGCGCCCCTGCGTAGCTTTGTCGTTGAGCCAATGCAGTACGGGAACCTCTTCTTGGTCGGTGACGCGGCGCACATTGTTCCACCCACCGGGGCGAAAGGACTCAACTTGGCGGCCAGCGATGTGAGCACTCTGTACTCAATCCTCGTGAAGGCCGTTATGGAGGGACGCAAGGATTTGATAGAGCGTTACTCCGAGGTGTGCCTCAAGCGTATCTGGAAAGCGGAGCGCTTCTCCTGGTGGCTGACGTCGATGCTGCATAAATTTCCGGGCACTGACGAGTTCACGCAGCGAATGGTTCAGACCGAACTGGACTACTTTGTCGAGTCCGAGGCAGGGCTGAAGACGATCGCTGAAAACTACGTAGGGCTTCCCTACGAAGTTATTAATTAAGATAAGTCCTTGTTAGCGAAGCCAAATCAATGGCTTCGCTTTTGTTGTTTACAGTATCGAAAAGCTACGGGCTAGAACGGAATATCGTCATCGAAGCTGTCGAAGTCCGCTGCCGGCTGAGGCGCTGGCTGCTGTGGCGCCGGGCGCTGAGGGGCCTGTTGCGGGCGCTGGGCCTGCTGGCGCGGCGGGGCCTGGTTGTACTGCTGTTGACCACCACCCTGGTTGTAGTTGCCGCCACCCTGGTTGTACGGATCACCGCCTTGTTGCTGGCCCTGCGGGCGGCCGCCGAGCAGCTGCATGGTGCCGTTGATGTCGACGATGATCTCGGTGGTGTAACGCTTGATGCCGTCTTTTTCCCACTCGCGGGTCTGCAGCTTGCCTTCGATGTAGCACTGCGAACCTTTACGCAGGTACTCGCCGGCAATTTCGGCAACCTTGCCGAACAGCGACACACGGTGCCACTCGGTACGCTCGACCTTCTGGCCCGACTGCTTGTCAGTCCACTGCTCGCTGGTAGCCAGGCTCAGGTTGGTCACGGCGTTACCGTTGGGCAGGTAGCGGACTTCGGGATCCTGGCCACAAGTGCCGACCAGAATGACTTTGTTAACCCCACGGGCCATAACGTTCTCCTAGGCTTCGCACGCCGAAGAGGCTGGATTCACCAGTCGCTCGAGGGTCGCACGGTCCAAAATTTTCGTATCCAGTTTGATATAGATGGCCGCTTCTTCAGCAACCACCACAGCGTCGGTCACACCCGGCACGGCCATCAGTCGCTCGGTCAGGCCGGCTTCCCGGGCTGCCTCTGGCGTCAGCGGCATGCGCAAGCTGGTCACATACGGCGGCTCGTTCATGGACAACGCGACGATCAGCCAGATTGCACACAATACCGCGCAGCCGAGGAATACCGTGTCCAACCCACCGTGCTGGAACAGCCAGCCACCCAGAATTCCACCCAGTGCCGCACCAAGGAACTGGCTGGTGGAATAAACCCCCATTGCCGTGCCCTTGCCACCGGCAGGCGACACCTTGCTCACCAGCGAAGGCAGCGAGGCCTCCAGCAGGTTGAATGCGGTAAAGAATACCACGGTGCCAATCACCAGTCCGCGCAAACCGTCAGCCCACTCCCAGAAGTATATCTCTGTCAGCAGCAGGACACTGACTGCACCGGCCAACACACGCTTCATCTTGCGCTTTTTTTCGCCGTAGATGATGAACGGCACCATTGCAAAAAATGAGATGAACAGTGCGGTCAGGTAGACCCACCAGTGCTGCTCTTTTGGCAGCCCGCCACGCTCGACGAAGGCCAGGGGCAGCGCGACGAAGCTGGCCATGAGGACGGCGTGCAGCACGAAGATGCTCACGTCCAGGCGCAAAAGGTCCGGATGACGCAGGGTCGGGCCGAGTGCCTTGCGCGCCACACCCGACTCGCGGTGCTGCAGAAGGCTGTGGGTACTGGGCACAACGAAGGCGATCAGCAGGATGCCGACCAGGGCAAGCCCGGCAGTGGCAAGGAACAATCCTGACAAACCAAAGGCACTTGTCAGCAGTGGCCCGACGACCATGGCCACGGCAAACGACAGGCCGATGCTCATGCCGATCATGGCCATGGCCTTGGTCCGGTGTTGTTCACGAGTCAGGTCCGAGAGCAGCGCCATGACGGCAGCCGAAATTGCCCCGGCACCTTGCAGGATGCGCCCCGCGATCACCCCCCAGATAGAGTCGGCCTGGGCCGCCAGGACACTGCCCAGGGCAAAGATCACCAACCCCAGGTAGATGATCGGACGCCGCCCGATGCGGTCGGAAATCATCCCGAACGGAATCTGCAATACCGCCTGGGTCAGGCCATAGGCCCCGATGGCCAGGCCAATCAGCGCAGGTGTGGCACCGGCCAGGTCCATGCCGTAGGTGGCCAGTACCGGCAAGACCATGAACATGCCCAGCATACGAAAGGCAAAGACCAGGGCCAGGCCACCAGCAGCGCGGGTTTCGCTGCTGCTCATGCGCTCGTTGTGGGTGTCATGCATGGCGTAACCTCGTGTGAACCGGCGGCGATTCTATCAGTCCGACAGCTTGACGGCATCTACGCGACGCTTTGCCGCGTACTGGCAGGGGGCCGTATAATTCTTTGTTTATGCCCGCCAAGCGAGGCCGCAGTGGACAAGATCCTGATTCGTGGGGCACGTACCCACAACCTGAAGAACATCGACCTGACCTTGCCCCGGGACAAGCTGATCGTGATCACCGGCCTGTCCGGTTCCGGCAAGTCTTCGCTGGCGTTCGATACCCTGTACGCCGAAGGCCAGCGCCGCTATGTGGAATCGTTGTCGGCCTACGCCCGGCAATTCCTGTCGATGATGGAAAAGCCCGACGTCGACACCATCGAAGGTCTATCCCCGGCAATCTCCATCGAACAGAAATCGACGTCGCATAACCCGCGCTCGACGGTCGGCACCATCACCGAGATCTACGACTACCTGCGCCTGCTGTACGCCCGCGTCGGTACCCCACGCTGCCCGGACCACGACATTCCGCTGGAGGCGCAAACCGTCAGCCAGATGGTCGACCTGGTGCTGGAGCGCCCCGAAGGCAGCAAGCTGATGCTTCTGGCGCCGGTGGTGCGCGAGCGCAAGGGCGAGCACCTGGCAGTGTTCGATGAAATGCGCGCGCAGGGTTTCGTGCGCGCCCGGGTCAACGGCAAGCTCTATGAGCTTGATGAGTTGCCCAAGCTGGACAAGCAGAAGAAGCACAGCATCGATGTGGTAGTGGACCGCTTCAAGGTGCGCGCCGACCTGCAGCAGCGCCTGGCCGAATCGTTCGAAACTGCGCTGAAACTGGCCGACGGGATTGCCCTAGTGGCACCGATGGACGACGAGCAAGGCGAAGAGACGATCTTCTCTGCCCGTTTCGCTTGCCCGGTGTGCGGCCACGCGATCAGCGAGCTGGAGCCCAAGCTGTTTTCCTTCAACAACCCGGCGGGAGCCTGCCCGACTTGCGACGGCCTGGGTGTGAAGCAGTTCTTCGACACCAAGCGCCTGGTCAATGCCGAGCTTACCTTGGCCGAGGGTGCCATCCGCGGCTGGGACCGCCGCAACGTGTACTACTTCCAGATGCTCGGCTCACTGGCGGCGCACTATGGCTTCAGCCTGGAAGAGCCGTTTGGCGAGCTGTCTGCCGAGCACCAGAAGGTGATCCTGCAAGGCAGCGGCAAGCACAGTGTCGACTTCAAGTACCTCAACGACCGCGGCGATATCGTCAAGCGCTCGCACCCGTTCGAAGGCATTGTGCCGAACCTGGAGCGCCGCTACCGCGAGACCGAATCGGCCACCGTGCGTGAAGAACTGGCCAAGTTCCTCGGCACCCAGCCCTGCCCGGACTGCCGCGGCACCCGCCTGCGTCGCGAAGCGCGCCACGTGTGGGTTGGCGAGAAAACCCTGCCGGCGGTCACCAACCTGCCCATTGGCGATGCCAGCAGCTATTTTGCCGAACTGACCCTGACCGGCCGCCGCGGCGAAATTGCCTCGAAAATCCTCAAGGAAATCTGCGAACGCCTGCAGTTCCTGGTCAACGTCGGCCTCGACTACCTCACCCTGGACCGCAGTGCCGACACCTTGTCGGGGGGCGAGGCCCAGCGTATCCGCCTGGCCAGCCAGATCGGCGCAGGCCTGGTGGGGGTGATGTACATTCTCGACGAACCGTCGATCGGCCTTCATCAACGCGACAACGACCGCCTGCTGGCGACGCTCAATCACCTGCGCGACCTGGGTAACACGGTCATTGTGGTGGAGCATGATGAAGACGCCATCCGCCTGGCGGACTACGTAGTGGACATCGGCCCAGGTGCGGGCGTACATGGCGGGCAGATCGTTGCCGAGGGTTCGCCGCAGGAGGTCATGGACCATCCTGACTCGCTGACGGGCAAATACCTGTCGGGGCGCAAGAAGATCGTCGTGCCCGCCAAGCGCACGCCGCGCAACAAGAAGCTGCAACTCAAGCTGAAGGGGGCACGCGGCAACAACCTGCAGAATGTTGACCTCGAGGTGCCGATTGGCTTGTTGACGTGCGTGACCGGGGTATCTGGCTCGGGCAAGTCGACACTGATCAACAACACCCTGTACCCGCTGGCAGCGACCGCCCTGAATGGCGCAAGCAGCATTGAGGCGGCGCCCCACAGCAGCATGGACGGCCTGCAGCACCTGGACAAGGTCGTGGATATCGACCAGAGCCCGATTGGCCGTACCCCGCGCTCGAACCCGGCTACCTACACCGGCATTTTTACTCCGATCCGTGAGCTGTTCTCCGGCGTGCCCGAGTCGCGCTCCCGCGGTTATGGCCCTGGGCGCTTCTCGTTCAACGTCAAGGGCGGCCGTTGCGAGGCCTGCCAGGGCGATGGCTTGATCAAGGTGGAAATGCACTTCCTGCCGGACATCTACGTACCCTGCGACGTGTGCAAGAGCAAGCGCTACAACCGCGAGACCCTGGAGATCAAGTACAAGGGCAAGAACATCCACGAGGTGCTGGAGATGACCATCGAGGATGCCCGCGAGTTCTTCGATGCGGTGCCGGCGTTGGCGCGCAAGCTGCAAACACTGATGGACGTGGGTTTGTCCTACATCAAGCTGGGGCAGTCGGCGACCACCCTGTCCGGCGGCGAGGCGCAACGGGTCAAGCTGTCCCGCGAGCTGTCCAAGCGTGACACCGGCAAGACCCTGTATATCCTCGACGAGCCGACCACTGGTCTGCACTTTGCCGATATTCAGCAGTTGCTGGATGTGCTGCACCGCCTGCGCGACCACGGCAACACCGTGGTGGTGATCGAGCATAACCTGGATGTAATCAAGACGGCCGACTGGCTGGTGGACCTGGGGCCAGAGGGTGGCTCCAAGGGTGGGCAGATCATTGCCTGCGGTACGCCGGAAGAACTGAGCGAGATGAAACAGTCGTATACCGGGCATTACTTGAAACCGCTGCTGGAGCGGGATCGGGCCTAAGGCATTTGGGGGCGCTTTGCGCCCCATCGCGACACAAGGCCGCCCCTACAGGCGATCGCATGAACCTTTGGGTTGCGCGATCGCCTGTAGGGGCGGCCTTGTGTCGCGATGGGCTGCAAAGCAGCCCCCCGGGTATTACATCTGCGATTGCAGGTAGTTCTCCAGGCCAATGGCCTTGATCAGCCCCTGCTGCTTTTCCAGCCAGTAGGTATGATCTTCTTCAGTGTCGGCCAACTGCGCACGCAGAATGTCGCGGCTGACATAGTCCTTGTGCAATTCGCACAACTCGATGCCTTTGCACAACGCAGCGCGCACTTTGTATTCAAGCTTGAGGTCGGCTTCGATCATTTCCGGCACGGTGCTGCCGACTTCCAGGTCGTCTGCACGCATGTCAGGCGTACCTTCCAGCATGAGGATACGACGCATCAGCGCATCAGCGTGTTGCGCCTCTTCTTCCATCTCGTGGTTGATGCGCTCGTAGAGTTTGGACAGGCCCCAGTCTTCGTACATGCGCGAATGAATGAAGTACTGGTCGCGTGCCGCCAGTTCGCCCTTCAGCAGCGTGACGAGGTAGTTGATTACGTCCGGATGGCCTTGCATCGCCCTGTTTCTCCATGTGGAAGCTTCTATGCCGCATAGTGTGAACCAGCTTTTGCCGAAGGTCACCGAAAAAGGGGCAATCCGGGCAAAAAATCGGCTAAACAGTAGTGATATTCATTGAAAAACCGCCCAAATGAGGGCGGTTCTTCTTATCACTTCGAGTTAAGCGAGATTCACGCCCAACGCCTTGGCGATACCTTCGCCATAGGCCGGGTCAGCCATGAAGAAATACTGCAACTGGCGCTGGATGACATCGTCACTGACCCCTGCCATGGCCCCGGCGATGTTGCTGATCAGCAGCGCCTTCTGCTCGTTGCTCATCAAGCGGAAGAGCGCGCCGGCGTGGCTGTAGTAGTCGTTGTCCTCACGGTGATCATGGCGGTCCGCTGCACCGGTGAGCGCCAGTGCAGGTTCAGCGTGACGCGGTGACTGCTTGGGTGCGTCGGCGTAGCTATTAGGCTCGTAATTCGGCGCCGCACCATAACTGCCGGTCGCCATGGAGCCGTCGCGCTGGTAGCTGTTCACAGCGCAGCGCGGTGCATTCACCGGCAGTTGCTGGTGGTTGGTACCGACACGGTAGCGGTGGGCGTCAGCGTAGGCGAATACGCGGCCCTGCAGCATGCGGTCGGGTGACAGACCAACGCCAGGCACCATGTTGCTAGGCCCAAACGCTGCTTGCTCGACTTCAGCGAAATAGTTGAGCGGGTTCCGGTTAAGCTCCAGCACCCCCACCTCGATCAGCGGGTAGTCCTTCTGCGACCAGGTTTTGGTGACGTCGAACGGGTTTTCCTCACGGCTCGCCGCCTCCGCTTCGCTCATGACCTGCATGCACACGGTCCAACGCGGGTAGTCACCACGCTCAATGGCTGCAAACAAGTCGCGCTGCGCATAGTCCGGATCGGTACCGGCCAGGCGCGCCGCTTCTGCGGGGGCGAGGTTCTTGATGCCTTGCTGGGTCTTGAAGTGCCACTTCACCCAGGTGCGCTCGCCTTTCTGGTTGATCAGGCTGTAGGTGTGGCTGCCAAAGCCGTGCATATGGCGATAGCCATCAGGGATGCCTCTATCCGAGAACAGAATGGTGACCTGATGCAGCGCTTCAGGCGAATGCGACCAGAAGTCCCACATCATCTGGGCATTCTTGAGGTTGGTCTGTGGGTGGCGCTTCTGGGTGTGGATAAAGTCCGGGAACTTCAACGGGTCGCGAATGAAGAACACGGGGGTGTTGTTGCCCACAATGTCCCAGTTGCCTTCTTCGGTGTAAAACTTTACGGCGAAGCCACGCGGGTCACGCTCGGTATCGGCTGAACCACGCTCGCCACCAACGGTGGAAAAACGCAGGAAGGTTTCGGTTTGCTTGCCGATTTCGCCGAAAAGCTTGGCGCTGGTGTAGGCCGTTATATCGCGGGTGACGGTGAAGGTGCCGTACGCACCCGAACCCTTGGCGTGTACGCGGCGCTCCGGAATGTTCTCGCGATTGAAATGGGCGAGTTTCTCGATGAGGTGGAAGTCGTCGAGCAACAATGGGCCACGTGGGCCGGCGGAGCGGGAGTTCTGGTTGTCGGCTACTGGTGCACCGCTGGCGGTGGTAAGAGTCTTGCTCATGGGCTCTCCTTATCGGTCTTCGAACGCCGGCTGATCGGCTATGGGAGAGTATCGATGAGCCAAGCTGCTAGAGCAAATTCATTGGCTGACTTGTATTAATAGAAATAAACAATAGCTGCAGACACAAAAAACCGGGCACTAGGCCCGGTTCTTTGTAGCAGACAGAACGTCTTACTCAGCAGCTTCTACAGCACCGCCGACAGGACGATCAACCAGCTCGACGTACGCCATAGGCGCGTTGTCGCCAGCACGGAAACCGCACTTCAGGATGCGCAGGTAGCCGCCCTGACGGGTGGCGTAGCGCTTGCCCAGGTCGTTGAACAGTTTGCCAACAGCGGACTTCGAACGGGTACGGTCGAAGGCCAGACGACGGTTAGCAACGCTGTCTTCCTTGGCCAGGGTGATCAGCGGCTCGGCAACGCGGCGCAGTTCCTTGGCTTTCGGCAGGGTGGTTTTGATCAGCTCGTGCTCGATCAACGACACTGCCATGTTCTGGAACATAGCCTTGCGGTGAGAGCTGGTACGGCTCAGGTGACGTCCACTTTTACGATGACGCATGATTCATTCCTTACCAAACACTACGTTCGGTGATTACGACGATCAGGCGGTCGCCTTGTCGTCTTTCTTAAGACTTGCAGGCGGCCAGTTGTCGAGGCGCATGCCGAGAGACAGACCACGAGAGGCCAGGACGTCCTTGATTTCAGTCAGGGACTTCTTGCCGAGGTTAGGAGTTTTCAACAGCTCTACTTCGGTACGCTGAATCAGGTCGCCGATGTAGTAGATGTTCTCCGCCTTCAGGCAGTTGGCCGAACGTACAGTCAGTTCCAGGTCGTCAACCGGACGCAGCAGGATCGGATCGATCTCGTCTTCCTGCTCGACTACGACAGGCTCGCTGTCACCTTTGAGGTCGACGAACGCGGCCAACTGCTGTTGCAGGATGGTCGCAGCGCGGCGGATAGCCTCTTCAGGGTCCAGGGTGCCGTTGGTTTCCAGATCAATGACCAGTTTGTCCAGGTTGGTACGCTGTTCAACACGGGCGTTCTCGACCACATAGGCGATACGACGCACCGGGCTGAACGAAGCGTCCAACTGCAGACGGCCAATGCTACGGCTTTCGTCTTCGTCGGTTTGACGGGAGTCGGCCGGCTCGTAACCACGACCACGAGCTACAGTGAGCTTCATGTTCAGGGCGCCGTTCGACGCCAGGTTCGCGATTACGTGATCGGGGTTGACGATCTCGACATCGTGATCCAGCTGAATATCGGCAGCGGTAACCACCCCCGAACCCTTTTTCGACAAGGTCAGCGTAACTTCGTCACGACCGTGCAGTTTGATAGCCAGGCCTTTCAGGTTCAACAGGATTTCAATGACGTCTTCCTGAACACCTTCGATCGCGGAGTACTCATGGAGTACGCCATCGATCTCGGCCTCGACTACTGCACAGCCAGGCATGGAGGACAACAGGATGCGGCGCAGCGCGTTGCCCAGGGTATGGCCGAAACCACGCTCGAGAGGCTCGAGCGTAATCTTGGCGCGGGTCGGACTGACTACCTGCACATCAATATGGCGGGGAGTCAGGAACTCATTTACCGAAATCTGCATGGATGCACCTATTTTCTAGCCCTTACTTGGAGTAGAGCTCGACAATCAGGTTCTCGTTGATGTCGGCAGACAGGTCGCTGCGAGCAGGAACGTTCTTGAAAACGCCCGACTTTTTGGCAGCATCCACGTCAACCCACTCAACGCGGCCACGCTGGGCGCAGAGTTCAAGGGCTTGAACAATGCGCAGCTGGCTCAGCGACTTCTCGCGAACCGCGACCACGTCACCCGGACGAACTTGGTAGGATGGAATGTTTACAGTCTTACCGTTGACGCTGATCGCTTTGTGCGAAACCAGCTGACGGGACTCGGAACGAGTCGAGCCGAAGCCCATACGGTAAACGACGTTATCCAGACGGCACTCGAGCAGTTGCAGCAGGTTCTCACCGGTTGCGCCTTTTTTCGAGGCAGCAGCTTGGTAGTAACCGCGGAACTGACGCTCCAGAACACCGTAGATACGACGAACTTTTTGTTTCTCACGCAGCTGGGTGCCGTAGTCGGACTGACGGCCACGGCGCTGGCCGTGGATACCTGGGGCTGCTTCGATGTTGCACTTCGATTCCAGAGCGCGAACGCCGCTCTTCAGGAACAGGTCAGTGCCTTCACGACGAGACAGTTTGCATTTTGGACCAATGTAACGTGCCATTCTTCTGTCTCCTGATTACACGCGACGCTTCTTCGGCGGACGGCACCCGTTGTGCGGGATAGGCGTCACGTCGGTGATGCTGGCGATCTTGTAGCCGCAGCTGTTCAATGCACGAACGGCGGACTCACGACCTGGACCTGGACCCTTGACGTTTACGTCGAGGTTTTTCAGACCGTATTCCAGCGCAGCTTGACCAGCACGCTCAGCAGCAATCTGAGCTGCGAACGGGGTGGATTTGCGCGAACCACGGAAACCCGAACCACCGGAGGTCGCCCAGGACAAAGCATTGCCCTGACGGTCGGTGATGGTCACGATGGTGTTGTTGAAAGATGCATGGATGTGGGCGATGCCATCAACCACTGTCTTTTTAACTTTTTTACGAGGACGAGCAGCAGGTTTTGCCATGTCTATATTCCTGGGCGATTACTTGCGGATCGGCTTACGCGGGCCCTTACGGGTGCGTGCGTTGGTCTTGGTGCGCTGACCGCGAACCGGCAGACCTTTACGATGACGCAGGCCGCGGTAGCAACCCAGGTCCATCAAGCGCTTGATCTTCATGTTGACGTCACGACGCAGGTCACCTTCAGTGGTGAACTTCGCGACTTCGCCACGCAGGGTTTCGATTTGCTCGTCGCTCAGATCCTTGATCTTTGCGGCTGGATTTACACCAGCGTCTACACAGATCTTCTGTGCAGTTGTGCGACCGACACCATAGATGTAGGTCAGCGAGATAACAGTATGCTTGTTATCTGGAATGTTGACGCCTGCAATACGGGCCATTCAGTGGGACTCCAATTGACAGCTACCTACGCCCCGGAAGCCAAGAAATAGGGCGCGAGATAATATCGCTGTAGAAACGAATAATCAACCCAGCAGCACACTAGCTGCTGGGTTTGAAGCGCAGATCACACTCAGCCTTGGCGCTGTTTGTGACGCGGTTCCGCGCTGCAGATCACTCGTACGACGCCTTCGCGACGGATGATCTTGCAGTTACGGCACAGCTTTTTCACCGATGCACGAACTTTCATTACCGACTCCTCGAACCTTAGGGGCGTATCAGCGCAGCAGGCCGCTGCCACCGTAGCCTTTCAGGTTGGCTTTCTTCATCAGGGATTCGTACTGGTGCGAAACGAGGTGCGATTGTACTTGGGACATGAAGTCCATCACAACCACTACCACAATCAGCAACGAGGTCCCGCCAAGGTAGAACGGCACATTTGCTGCCACCACCAGGAACTGGGGCAGAAGGCAGACGGCCATCATGTAAAGAGCACCGAACATGGTCAAACGGGTCAGTACGCCATCAATGTAGCGTGCCGACTGCTCACCAGGACGGATACCCGGAATAAAGGCACCGGACTTCTTCAGGTTTTCCGCTACGTCTTTCGGGTTGAACATCAACGCTGTGTAGAAGAAGCAGAAGAAAATGATCCCTGCACTAAACAGCAGAATGTTCAACGGCTGACCAGGAGCGATCGACTGCGAGATGTCCTGCAGCCAGCCCATACCTTCGGACTGACCGAACCAGGCACCCAGCGAAGCCGGGAACAGCAAAATGCTGCTCGCGAAAATGGCCGGGATAACCCCCGCCATGTTCACCTTCAACGGCAAGTGGCTGGTCTGCGCAGCGAAGACCTTGCGGCCCTGCTGACGCTTGGCGTAGTGAACGGCGATACGACGCTGACCACGCTCAATGAACACCACGAAACCGATAATCGCTACTGCCAGCAAACCGATTGCGACCAGGGCGAAAATGTTGATATCGCCTGTACGTGCAGACTCGAAAGACTGCCCGATTGCTCTCGGAAGACCGGCAACGATACCCGCGAAGATCAACATCGAGATACCGTTGCCCACACCGCGCTCGGTGATCTGCTCGCCCAGCCACATCATGAACATCGCGCCCGCCACGAAGGTGGAGACGGCGACGACATGGAAGCCCAGGCCTACAGAAAACGCCACGCCCTGGTTGGCCAGGCCAATGGACATGCCAATGGCTTGAACCAGTGCCAGGATAACGGTGCCGTAGCGGGTGTACTGGCTGATCTTGCGACGGCCAGCTTCACCTTCCTTCTTCAACTGCTCCAGTTGCGGGCTGACCGCAGTCATCAGCTGCATGATGATCGATGCCGAGATGTACGGCATGATCCCCAGTGCAAAGATGCTCATGCGCTCGAGCGCGCCACCGGAAAACATGTTGAACAAGCTAAGAATGGTCCCCTCATTCTGCCGAAACAGATCCGCCAGACGGTCCGGATTGATGCCAGGCACCGGGATATGTGCGCCTATCCGATAGACGATGATCGCCATGAACAGAAAGCGCAGACGAGCCCAGAGTTCCGACATCCCGCCCTTACCGAGCGAAGAGAGAGCACCTTGCTTAGCCATTTATTCCTCGAATTTGCCGCCAGCTGCTTCGATAGCCGCACGCGCACCCTTGGTGGCTGCGATACCCTTGATGGTGACTGCGCGAGTAACTTCGCCAGACAGCATGATTTTCACACGCTGAATGTGCTGGTTGATCACGTTGGCATCCTTCAGGGATTGCACGGAGATCACGTCGCCTTCCACTTTGGCCAGCTCGGACAGACGCACTTCAGCGCGGTCCATGGCTTTCAGGGAAACGAAGCCGAACTTCGGCAGACGACGGTGCAGCGGCTGTTGACCGCCTTCGAAGCCAGGAGCGATCGAACCACCCGAACGGGAAGTCTGACCTTTGTGGCCACGGCCGCCGGTCTTACCCAGACCGCTACCGATACCACGACCTGGACGATGCTTCTCGCGACGGGAACCCGGCGCTGGACTCAGATCATTGAGTTTCATCGATTAGCCCTCGACCTTCAGCATGTAGTAAGCCTTGTTGATCATCCCGCGGTTCTCGGGAGTATCCTGGACTTCTACAGTGTGACCGATGCGACGCAGACCCAGGCCTTTAACACACAGTTTGTGGTTAGGCAGACGGCCCGAGACGCTCTTGATCAGCGTTACTTTTACGGTTGCCATGATCAGAAGATCTCCTCGACGCTCTTGCCGCGCTTGGCAGCAATGGATTCAGGAGATTGCATGGCTTTCAGACCCTTGAAGGTGGCGTAAACCACGTTCACTGGGTTGGTCGAACCGTAGCACTTGGCCAGAACGTTCTGAACACCAGCAACTTCCAGGACAGCACGCATTGCGCCACCGGCGATGATACCGGTACCTTCCGAAGCAGGCTGCATGTAAACCTTCGAGGCGCCGTGGGCAGCCTTGGTGGCGTACTGCAGGGTAGTGCCCTTCAGGTCAACCTGGATCATGTTGCGACGGGCAGCTTCCATGGCTTTCTGGATCGCGGCTGGTACTTCGCGCGATTTGCCACGGCCGAAGCCGACACGACCTTTACCATCACCTACCACGGTCAGCGCGGTGAAGGTGAAGATACGGCCGCCTTTTACGGTTTTGGCAACGCGGTTAACTTGAACCAGCTTCTCGATGTAGCCTTCGTCGCGCTTTTGATCGTTATTTGCCATAACTTAGAACTCCAGCCCGCCTTCACGAGCAGCATCAGCCAGCGCTTTGACGCGGCCATGGTACTTGAAGCCGGAACGGTCAAAGGCAACTTGAGATACACCGGCGGCTTTCGCACGCTCAGCTACCAGCTTGCCAACCTTAGTGGCCGCGTCGATGTTGCCAGTGGCGCCATCACGCAGTTCTTTGTCCAAGGTCGAGGCGCTTGCCAGAACCTTGCTGCCGTCGGCCGAAATGACCTGGGCGTAGATGTGCTGCGAGGAGCGGAACACGCACAGGCGCACGACTTCGAGTTCGTGCATCTTGAGACGTGCTTTGCGAGCGCGACGCAGTCGAATAACTTTTTTGTCGGTCATTTACTAGGCCCTACTTCTTCTTGGCTTCTTTACGACGGACTACTTCGTCCGCGTAACGCACACCTTTACCTTTGTAAGGCTCTGGCGGACGGAAGTCGCGGATTTCAGCGGCCACCTGACCCACCAGCTGCTTGTCGATACCCTTGATCAGGATGTCGGTCTGGCTTGGGGTTTCAGCGGTGATACCGGCTGGCAGTTCGTAGTCCACTGGGTGCGAGAAGCCCAGAGCCAGGTTCAGGACGGTGCCTTTAGCCTGTGCCTTGTAACCAACACCGACCAGCTGGAGCTTGCGCTCGAAGCCTTGGCTTACGCCTTGGACCATGTTGTTCACCAGAGCGCGGGTGGTACCGGCCATGGCGCGAGCTTGCTGGTCACCGTTGCGAGCGACGAAACGCAGCTCGCCAGATTCTTCGGTAACTTCAACAGACGAGTGAACGTTCAGTTCGAGAGTGCCTTTGGCACCCTTCACCGAAAGCTGCTGGCCGGCGAATTTGACTTCGACGCCTGCTGGCAGCTTAACGGGGTTCTTAGCGACGCGAGACATGCCTATCTCCCCTTAGAACACTGTGCACAGAACTTCGCCGCCGACACCGGCAGCGCGCGCAGCGCGATCAGTCATCACACCTTTGTTGGTGGAGACGATAGACACGCCCAGACCGCCACGTACTTTCGGCAGCTCTGCGACGGACTTGTACTGGCGCAGGCCTGGACGGCTGGAGCGCTTCAGTTCTTCGATGACCGGACGGCCTTCGAAATACTTCAGTTCGATCGACAGGGAAGGCTTGGCCTCACCAGTTACCTGGTAGCCAGCGATGTAACCTTCGTCTTTCAGAACTTTGGCAACCGCGACCTTCAGGGTGGAGGAAGGCATGCTTACGACGGACTTTTCAGCCATCTGGGCATTACGGATGCGAGTTAGCATGTCCGCTAACGGGTCCTGCATACTCATGGGCTAGATGCTCCTGATACAAGAATTATTAGCCTTGCGGCTATCACAACCACCCGAACAGGCAGGGGAAAACCCCAGGCTCAGGTGAGCCGGTCATTCTAGACACAAGGTAGAAACGAAACAAGCCCCATGTAGGGGCTTGTTTGATGGCAAGGTCACCGGCGGTCGGAAGATTGCTCCCCTTGCGCCGGGATCTTGCCTGCAGCGATTACCAGGAGGCCTTGACCAGACCTGGTACGTCACCGCGCATTGCAGCTTGACGCAGCATGTTACGGCCCAGGCCGAACTTACGGTATACACCGTGAGGACGACCGGTCAGGCGGCAACGGTTGCGCAGGCGCGAAGCGCTAGCGTCGCGTGGCTGCTTCTGCAGAGCGACTACGGCAGCGAAACGCTCTTCAGGAGAGGCGTTGACGTTGACGATGGTCGCTTTCAGTTCAGCACGCTTCTTAGCGAACTTGGCTACCGTGAGCTGACGCTTCAGCTCGCGGTTTTTCATGCTCTTCTTGGCCATTTTCCTACTCCAATCAGTTGCGGAACGGGAACTTGAAAGCACGCAGCAGAGCGCGGCCTTCGTCGTCCGAACGAGCAGTGGTGGTCAGGGTGATGTCCAAACCGCGCAGAGCATCGATCTTGTCGTAGTCGATTTCCGGGAAGATGATCTGCTCTTTCACGCCCATGCTGTAGTTGCCACGGCCATCGAAGGACTTGGCATTCAGGCCGCGGAAGTCGCGGACCCGAGGCAGGGAGATCGCCAGCAGGCGGTCCAGGAATTCGTACATCTTGTCGCTACGCAGGGTCACCTTGACGCCGATAGGCCAGCCTTCGCGGACTTTGAAGCCAGCGATGGACTTGCGAGCGAAAGTCACAACCGGCTTTTGACCGGTGATCTTTTCCAGGTCGGCAACAGCGTGCTCGATGACTTTCTTGTCGCCGATCGCTTCGCCCAGACCCATGTTCAGGGTGATCTTGGTAACGCGCGGAACTTCCATCACGTTCGACAGCTTAAGTTCTTCCTTAAGCTTAGGAGCGATTTCGTTCCGGTAAATCTCTTTCAGTCGTGCCATGGTCTTCTACCTAGCAGTGTTCAAGCATCAACCGCTTTTTGGGTCGACTTGAAGACACGAATTTTTTTACCGTCTTCTACTTTGAAGCCAACGCGATCAGCCTTGTTGGTTTCACCGTTGAAGATGGCAACGTTGGAAGCGTGCAGAGGCGCTTCTTTCTCGACGATACCGCCCTGTACGCCCGCCATCGGGTTAGGCTTGGTATGACGCTTGACCAGGTTCACGCCACCGATGACCAGACGGTCATCAGCCAGAACCTTCAGCACCTTACCGCGCTTACCTTTGTCTTTGCCGGCGATCACGATGATCTCGTCGTCACGACGAATCTTTTGCATGTCGGATCTCCTTACAGCACTTCAGGGGCGAGCGAGACGATCTTCATGAACTTCTCGGTACGAAGTTCACGGGTCACTGGCCCGAAGATGCGAGTGCCGATCGGCTCTTGCTTGGTGTTCAGCAGAACAGCAGCGTTGCCGTCGAAACGAATGATGGAACCGTCAGCGCGACGTACACCGTGACGGGTACGGACGACAACAGCAGTCATCACCTGGCCTTTTTTGACCTTACCGCGCGGAATTGCTTCCTTGACGGTTACTTTGATGATGTCACCGATGCCGGCGTAACGGCGGTGCGAGCCGCCGAGCACCTTGATGCACATGACGCGACGAGCGCCGCTGTTATCGGCCACATCGAGCATGGATTGAGTCTGAATCATAAAATTTCTCCGACCCCTAGCCCTTAGACTTCAACAGCGCGTTCGAGGACTTCAACCAGTGCCCAGGACTTGGTCTTGGCCAGCGGACGGGTTTCGGTAATGGAAACCTTGTCGCCGATTTTGCACTGGTTGGTTTCGTCGTGCGCGTGCAGCTTAGTCGAACGCTTAACGTATTTACCGTAGATCGGGTGCTTAACGCGACGCTCGATCAGAACGGTGATGGTCTTGTCCATTTTGTCGCTGACGACACGGCCAGTCAGCGTACGGACGGTTTTTTCAGCTTCAGCCATGATCACTTACCTGCCTGCTGGTTGAGCACAGTTTTCACGCGAGCGATGTCACGCTTAACTTGCGAGAGCAGGTGCGACTGCCCCAACTGGCCAGTTGCTTTCTGCATACGCAGATTGAACTGGTCGCGCAGCAAGCCGAGCAGTTGCTCGTTCAGTTGCTGTGCCGATTTTTCACGAAGTTCATTCGCTTTCATCACATCACCGTCCGCTTAACAAAGGAGGTGGCGAGAGGCAGCTTTGCAGCAGCCAGGGCGAAAGCTTCGCGCGCCAGCTCTTCAGAAACACCCTCGATCTCGTACAGGACTTTGCCTGGCTGGATCTGGGCAACCCAGTACTCCACGGAACCCTTACCTTTACCCATACGAACCTCGAGAGGCTTCTTGGAGATCGGCTTGTCCGGGAACACACGGATCCAGATCTTGCCGCCACGCTTAACGTGACGGGTCAGCGCACGACGTGCGGACTCGATCTGGCGAGCGGTGAGGCGACCGCGAGCAACAGCTTTCAGGGCGAATTCGCCGAAGCTGACTTTGCTACCGCGCAGTGCCAGACCACGGTTGTGGCCAGTCATCTGCTTGCGGAATTTTGTACGCTTTGGTTGCAACATTTGGCGTACCCCTTACTTAGCAGCTTTTTTACGAGGCGCTGGTGCTTGTGGTTTCAGTTCTTCTTGGCGACCACCAATAACTTCGCCTTTGAAGATCCAAACCTTCACACCGATCACACCGTAAGTGGTGTGAGCTTCGTAGGTGTTGTAGTCGATATCGGCACGCAGGGTGTGCAGCGGCACACGACCTTCGCGATACCACTCGGTACGAGCAATCTCAGCACCGCCGAGACGACCGCTCACCTGGATCTTGATGCCCTTGGCACCAATACGCATGGCGTTCTGTACGGCGCGCTTCATGGCGCGACGGAACATTACGCGGCGTTCCAGCTGCTGAGCTACGCTCTGCGCAACCAGCATAGCGTCGAGTTCCGGCTTGCGGATCTCTTCGATGTTGATGTGCACAGGCACACCCATCTGCTTGGTCAGGTCCTGACGCAGCTTCTCGACATCTTCACCTTTCTTCCCGATAACGATACCTGGACGAGCGGTGTGGATGGTGATGCGTGCAGTTTGAGCCGGACGATGAATATCGATACGGCTTACGGACGCGCTTTTTAGTTTGTCTTGGAGGTACTCACGCGTTTTCAGATCCTTCAACAGGTAATCTGCGTAAGTAGCACCGTCTGCGTACCAGACGGAGGTGTGCTCCTTGACGATTCCCAGGCGAATGCCAGTGGGATGTACTTTCTGACCCATCTGATCGACTCCGTTACTTGTCCGCAACCTTGACAGTGATATGGCAAGACCGCTTGACGATGCGATCAGCACGGCCTTTGGCACGTGGCATGATGCGCTTCAGCGAACGCCCTTCGTTGACGAAGACGGTGGAGACCTTCAGGTCATCAACGTCTGCGCCTTCGTTGTGTTCGGCGTTGGCTACGGCCGACTCGAGGACTTTCTTCATGATTTCAGCAGCTTTTTTGCTGCTGAAGGCCAACAGGTTGAGCGCTTCGCCCACCTTCTTCCCGCGGATCTGGTCGGCGACCAAGCGGGCTTTCTGGGCGGAGATTCGAGCGCCCGACAACTTAGCGGCTACTTCCATTTCCTTACCCCTTAACGCTTGGCTTTCTTGTCAGCCACGTGCCCGCGATAGGTGCGGGTACCGGCGAACTCGCCCAGTTTGTGGCCGACCATGTCTTCGTTCACCAGAACTGGGACATGTTGACGACCGTTGTGTACCGCGATGGTCAGACCGACCATTTGTGGCAGGATCATCGAACGACGCGACCAGGTTTTAACTGGCTTGCGATCATTCTTCTCCACCGCCACTTCGACCTTCTTCAGCAGGTGAAGATCGATAAAAGGACCTTTTTTCAGAGAACGTGGCACTGTCGTATCCCTCTAGTTACTTGCGACGACGGACGATCATGTTGTCGGTACGCTTATTACCACGGGTTTTAGCACCCTTGGTTGGGAAGCCCCATGGCGATACCGGATGACGACCACCGGAGGTACGACCTTCACCACCACCGTGTGGGTGGTCAACCGGGTTCATGGCAACACCACGAACGGTTGGGCGAACGCCGCGCCAGCGTTTGGCACCAGCTTTACCCAGCGAACGCAGGCTGTGCTCGGAGTTCGAGACTTCGCCCAGGGTCGCACGGCACTCAGCCAGGACTTTACGCATTTCACCAGAGCGCAGACGCAGGGTCACGTAGACACCTTCGCGAGCGATCAGCTGAGCCGAAGCACCAGCGGAACGAGCGATCTGTGCACCTTTACCCGGCTTCAGTTCGATGCCGTGGATGGTGCTACCTACTGGAATGTTGCGCAGCTGCAGGGAGTTACCGGCCTTGATTGGGGCCAGTGCACCTGCGATCAGCTGGTCGCCAGCGCTCACGCCTTTAGGGGCGATGATGTAGCGACGCTCACCGTCTGCGTAGCACAGCAGGGCGATGTGAGCAGTACGGTTCGGGTCGTATTCGATACGCTCGACAGTGGCTGGGATGCCATCTTTGTCGTTGCGACGGAAGTCGACCAGACGGTAATGCTGCTTATGACCACCACCAACGTGACGAGTGGTAATACGGCCATTGTTGTTACGACCACCAGACTTCGATTTTTTCTCGATCAGCGGTGCGTGAGGAGCGCCTTTGTGCAGCTCCTTGTTGACCACCTTGACCACGAAACGGCGGCCAGGGGAAGTCGGTTTGCATTTAACGATTGCCATGATGCACCCCTTCCTTACTCAGCACTGCTGCTGAAATCGAGATCTTGGCCTGGCTGAAGGGAGACGATCGCCTTCTTCCAGTCATTACGCTTGCCCAGACCACGTGCGGTACGCTTGGTTTTACCCAGAACGTTAACAGTCGACACGTTTTCAACTTTTACGTTGAACAGGCCTTCGACAGCTTTCTTGATTTCCAGCTTGGTTGCATCGGTAGCAACCTTGAATACGAACTGGCCTTTTTTCTCAGCCAGAACGGTAGCCTTCTCGGAAACGTGCGGGCCAAGGAGGACTTTGAATACGCGTTCCTGGTTCATCCCAGCAGCTCCTCGAATTTCTTCACGGCCGAGACAGTGATCAACACTTTCTCGTATGCGATCAGACTGACCGGGTCGGAACCTTGTACGTCACGTACATCGACGTGCGGCAGGTTACGAGCAGCCAGGTACAGGTTCTGATCAACAGCGTCGGAAACGATCAAAACATCGCTCAGACCCATGCCGTTCAGCTTGTTCAGCAGATCTTTGGTTTTTGGCGCTTCAACAGCGAAGTCCTGAACCACGACCAGACGGTCGCTACGCACCAGCTCAGCGAGGATGGAGCGCAGTGCTGCGCGGTACATCTTCTTGTTGAGCTTCTGCGAGTGATCTTGAGGGCGAGCTGCGAAGGTTACACCACCGCCACGCCAGATCGGACCACGAGTGGTACCAGCACGAGCACGGCCAGTACCCTTCTGACGCCATGGGCGCTTACCGCCACCAGCCACGTCGGAACGGGTCTTCTGCTGCTTGGTACCCTGACGGCCGCCAGCCATGTAGGCCACGACTGCTTGGTGAACCAGCGTCTCGTTGAATTCGCCACCGAAAGTCAGTTCGGAAACTTCGATCGCCTGAGCGTCATTTACATTAAGTTGCATGTCAGTTTCCCCTTAACCGCGAGCCTTGACAGCTGGACGTACAACCACGTCGCCACCAGTAGCGCCAGGTACGGCACCTTTGATCAGCAGCAGGTTGCGTTCAGCGTCTACGCGAACTACTTCCAGGGACTGAACAGTCACGCGCTCGGCGCCCATGTGACCGGACATTTTCTTGCCCTTGAACACACGACCAGGAGTCTGGCACTGGCCGATGGAACCAGGAACACGGTGCGACACGGAGTTACCGTGGGTGTTGTCCTGACCACGGAAGTTCCAGCGCTTGATGGTACCGGCAAAGCCTTTACCTTTGGACTGACCAGTAACGTCAACCAGCTGGCCTGCAGTGAAGAGTTCAGCTTTGATCAGATCGCCAGCCTGGAAATCGCCTTCTTCAAGACGGAACTCCCAAACACCGCGACCAGCGGCAACGTTGGCCTTGGCGAAGTGGCCTGCCTGAGCGGCAGTCACACGCGAAGCACGACGCTCGCCGACAGTGACTTGCACTGCACGGTAGCCATCGGTTTCTTCAGTTTTGAACTGGGTGACGCGATTCGGCTCGATCTCAATGACCGTGACCGGAATGGAGACACCTTCTTCGGTGAAAATGCGGGTCATACCGCACTTGCGACCGATTACACCAATAGTCATGTTGTAAACCTCATGAGTGTACGGGGCTTTCACCCGCTATGGCCGCCCATTTCAGAGCGTTACACGACTAGACCGAAGTCTTAGCCGAGGCTGATCTGTACTTCCACACCTGCCGCCAGATCAAGCTTCATCAGCGCGTCAACGGTTTTATCCGTTGGCTGGACGATGTCCAGAACACGCTTATGAGTGCGGATCTCGTACTGGTCACGCGCGTCTTTGTTGACGTGCGGGGAAACCAGAACGGTGAAACGCTCTTTGCGGGTAGGCAGTGGAATTGGACCACGCACTTGTGCACCAGTACGTTTCGCGGTTTCCACGATTTCCTGGGTGGATTGGTCGATCAGGCGATGGTCGAAAGCCTTCAACCTGATACGGATTTGCTGATTTTGCATTGGATTTCAGACTCCAGGCTGTTCCCAACGGACGCACTACGCCCGCTAAAAGGAGGCGTGATTCTATAGACGCCCCCATTTAGTGTCAACCCAATAAAAAAAACCCCCGCTGAGCGGGGGTTTTTTCAATCGGTCGAGAGATTACTCGATGATTTTGGCTACGACGCCGGCGCCGACGGTACGACCGCCTTCACGGATAGCGAAGCGCAGACCGTCTTCCATTGCGATGGTCTT